>DASZDI010000375.1:0-6227 GCA_035942135.1 Solirubrobacterales bacterium
CACCTTGAGCTTCTCGCTGATGCCTCCGGGGTACGGAACGACGTTGACCCTCCATTTGGTGATCACTCCTGCCAGAGGAACGGCCACCGAGCCCGGGTTCGTCGTGCTCGAGAGCTGAACGATCGTCGAGTTCGGGGTTTCTGCCCTGTCCCCCACACAAGAGTTTCCTACCTCCGTCGCTGCCGAGGCGCTGGTTGCGCCGAGCAACGAGATGACAGATGCCGCCCCTACGGCGGCCGAAATAAGCTTGGATCTCATCTAGTTTCTCCCTTTGATTGAACGTAGGCGGAGGCGAGCATATCCGCGATCCCTCAATGGATGGAGAAACCCAACCGTTTGTCCCTCAGGCCAGATCGAGGGAGCGCCAGGCGGCCTCGGCCTGGGCCAGGGGGACGCTGAGGCTGCGGTCGCCGGCGCCGATCGCGACGTCCTCGCCGCCGACGGTGCCGATCAGGACGGCGCCGAGATCCTCGAGGGTGGCGCGGTCGCCGCTGACGAGGAAGCCGCCGGTGCCCTCGCCGAAGAGGGCTTCCTCGGGTTGGCAGCCGCGCTCGCGGAGGTGTTCGACGTTGGTCTCGCAGCCGATGCCGCCGGCGATCGCGCACTCGGCGATGGCGCAGGCGAGGCCGCCGTCGCTGACGTCGTGGACGGAGGCGAGCTTGCCGGCGCGGACCGCGTTGCGGACGATCGCGCAGGCCGCCGCCACCGCGGCGATGTCAGGCTCGGGGAGCCCGGGCGCGAGCTGCCCGCGCTGCTTGGCCAGCTCGGAGCCGGCGAGGACCGGGGCGAAGGGGCCGATCAGGCCGATCGCGTCGCCCTCCTGGGCGAAGGCGCCGCCGGCGACCCGGGCGGGGTCGGGCAGCTCGCCGACCATCGCCACCACCGGGGTCGGGTAGATCGGGCCGTCGGGGCCCTCGTTGTAGAGGGAGACGTTGCCGCCGACGACGGGGACGCCGAGGGCGTTGCAGGCGTCGGCGAGCCCCGTGACGGCGCGGTCGAGCTGCCAGGCGCCGTCCGGCTTCTCCGGGTTGCCGAAGTTGAGGCAGTTGGTCAGGCCGAGCGGCTCGGCGCCGACGCAGGCGAGGTTCTGGGCGCACTCGAGCACCGCCTCGACCGTGCCGTTGTAGGGCTCGCAGGCGACGCGACGGCCGTTGCCGTCGATCGAGACCGCGATCGCGTTGCCCGACTCGGGCAGCTGCAGGACCGCGGCGTCGGCCTGCTCGGGGCGGCGCACCGTGCGCGAGCCGACCAGCGAGTCGTACTGCTCGAAGGCCCAGCGCTTGGAGGCGATGCTGGGGGAGGAGAGCAGCGCCAGCAACTCCTCCTCGGGCGCGGCGGTCTCCGCCAGCGTCGTCCGGTTGCCGTAGATCCAGCCCTCCGGCTCGGCCGGCTCGAGGTCGTAGAGGGGGCAGCCGTCGACCAGCGCCTCGACCGGCATCTCGCCGACGACCTCGCCGTCGCGGAGGATCCGGATCGCGCCGCTCTCGGTGACGGTGCCGATCTCCGCCGAAGCCGTCTGCCACTTGTCGCAGATCGCCCGCACCTCGGCGACCCGCGCCGGCTCGACCACCGCCAGCATCCGCTCCTGGGACTCGGAGACCATGATCTCGAAGGGCTCCATGTCGGCCTCGCGCAGCGGCACCGCGGCGACGTCGATGTCGATCCCGACCCCGCCGGCCGAGGCCATCTCCCCGGCCGAGGAGGTGAGCCCGGCGGCGCCGAGGTCCTGCAGCGAGACCAGCAGCCCCTTGCCCAGCAGCTCCAGGCAGCACTCGAGCAGCTTCGACTCCTCGAAGGGGTCGCCGATCTGCACCGTCGGCCGCTTCGCGTCGTCGCCCTCGCTGAGCTCGGCCGAGGCGAGGACCGAGGCGCCGCCGATCCCGTCGCGCCCGGTCGAGGCGCCCATCAGGACGACCGCGTTGCCGATGCCCGCGGCCGCGGCGCGGACCATGTCGTCGATCTTCGCCAAGCCGAGGCACATCGCGTTGACCAGGCAGTTGTGCTCGTAGGGCTCCTCGAAGTAGATCTCGCCGCCGACCGTCGCCACGCCCATCGAGTTGCCGTAGTGGCCGATCCCGCGCACGGCGCCGTCGAGCAGGTGGCGCGAGCGGACCGAGTCGAGCTCGCCGAAGCGGAGGCTGTCGAGGATCGCGATCGGCCGCGCTCCGATCGCGAAGACGTCGCGGAGGATGCCGCCGACCCCGGTGGCCGCGCCCTGGAACGGTTCGACCGCGCTCGGGTGGTTGTGGGACTCGACCTTGAAGGCGACCGCGTACCCCTGCCCGACGTCGACCGCGCCGGCGTTCTCGCCCGGCCCCATCACCACGCGCTCGCCCTCGGTCGGCAGCCGCCGCAGCAGCTTGCGCGAGTGCTTGTAGGCGCAGTGCTCGGACCAGAGCAGGCTGAACATCGCCAGCTCGACGTCGTTCGGCTCCCGCCCCAGCTTCTCGACGATCAGCTCGTACTCGGAGTCGGTCAGCCCCAGCTCGCGGTATTTCGGCGTGCCGACGGTCACGCGCCCACCCGGCCGGCCATCGACTCGAAGACGCGCAGCCCGTCGGTCGAGCCGGTCAGCGGGTCGACCGCGTGCTCGGGGTGGGGCATCAGGCCGAGCACGTTGCCGCGCTCGTTCCGCACCCCGGCGACGTCCCGCACCGAGCCGTTGGAGTTGTGCCCCTCGGCATAGCGGTAGGCGACCTGGCCGTTGCGCTCCATCTCGTCGAGCATCTCCTCGGGCGCGTAGTAGCGGCCTTCGCCGTGCTTGGCCGGGATCGAGAGCCGCTCGCCGCTGCGCTCGTCGATCACGTCGACCTGGTGGCAGCGGAAGCGCAGCTCGACGTTGCGTAGCAGCGCCCCCGGCAGGAGGCCCGCCTCGCAGAGCACCTGGAAGCCGTTGCAGATCCCCAGCACCGGGGCGCCGCCCGCGGCCGCCTCGGCGACCGCTTCCATCGCCGGGCTGAAGCGGGCGATGGCGCCGGCGCGCAGGTAGTCGCCGTAGGAGAAGCCGCCGGGGATGACGACCCCGTCGACTCCGTCGAGGTCGCGGCTCTCGTGCCAGATCAGCCGCGCCCCGTCGCCGGCGAGCTCGCAGGCGTGCAGCGCGTCCCGCTCGTCGCACGACCCGGGGAACTGGAGGACGCCCCAGATCACAGGGTCTGGATCTCGTAGTCCTCGATCAGGGGATTGGCGAGCAGCTTCTCGCAGAGCTCGCCGAGCCGCTCGGTGTCCTCGGCCTCCAGCTCGACCATGCGGCCGACGTGGACGTGCTCGATCCCCTCGAAGCCGAGCGCCGGCAGCGCCCGCTCGACCGCCTTGCCCTGGGGGTCGAGGATCCCCTCCTTGGGGCGGATCAGGACGCGAGCCTTGACCACGCCTACCGCGCCCCCACTAGAAGGAGCTCTCCGTGATCCGCTCGTAGGCCTCGACGTATTTGGCCCGGGTCTGCTCGACCACGTCGGCCGGCAGCTCCGGGGCCGGCGGGCTCTTGTCCCAGCCGCTCTGCGTCGCCCAGTCGCGGACGAACTGCTTGTCGAAGGAGGGAGGCGTGGCGCCCGGCTGGTAGCTCGCGGCGGGCCAGAAGCGCGAGGAGTCCGGGGTCAGGACCTCGTCGCCGAGGACGATCTCGGCCTCGGCGTGGCGGCCGAACTCGAACTTGGTGTCGGCGAGGATGATCCCGCGCTGGGCGGCGTGCTGGGAGCCGCGCTTGTAGACCTCGATCGAGATTCGCCGCAGCTCTTCCATCACCCCGCGGTCGCCGACGATCTCGGCGGCGCGGTCGAAGTCGACGTTCTCGTCGTGGTCGCCGACCTCGGCCTTGGTCGCCGGGGTGAAGATCGGCTCCGGCAGCTGGTCGGACTCGACCAGGTTGCCCGGCAGCTCGATCCCGCAGACGGCGCCGGTCTCCTTGTATTCCTTCCAGCCCGAGCCGGAGAGGTAGCCGCGGACCACGCACTCGACCGGGAACATCTCCAGCTTGCGGACCCGCATCGCCCGCCCCTCGACCTCCTCGGGCACGTCCTCGGAGATGAAGTGGTTGGGGACGATGTCCTCGGTCAGCCCGAACCAGAAGACCGACATCCGGTTCAGCACCTTCCCCTTGTCGGGGATCGGCGTCGGCATCACCACGTCATAGGTGGAGATGCGGTCCGAGGCGACCATCAGCAGGTCGTCCTCCCACTCGTAGATCTCGCGAACCTTCCCCGACGAGAGGAGGTTCAGCTCGGCAACGTTAGGCATGAGGCCGATGCTAACCGGCCGGGAGAACGGACCCGGTCCCGCCCCTGTGGGAGCTTCCTCACACCCCGCTATTTGGTTCCTCTGCGATCCTTGACCCGTGCCGCTTCCGCCCGAACCCGGCGGCCCCCCGCTGGTGCAGCTGCTGCGCTGGGCGTTCCGGCCGATCCCCTTCCTGGAGGAGTGCCGCCGCCGCTACGGGGACTCCTTCAGCGTCCGCTTCCTCGGCTTCGAGCGGCCGATGGTGATGATCTCCGACCCCGAGGCGATCAAGGCGCTCTACCGGGAGCGCTCGCACGGCCTGCCGCCGGGGCGCGACACCATCCTCGGGCCGATCCTCGGCGCCAAATCGCTGCTCCTGCAGGAAGGCGACGAGCACCTCTCGCGGCGCAAGCTGATGCTGCCGCCCTTCCACGGCGAGCGGATGCGCTCCTACGAGTCGGCGATGAACGAGATCGTCGAGGCGGAGATCGACTCCTGGCCGCTGCACGCGAAGTTCCCGATCCACGCGCGGATGCAGGCGGTGACCCTGGAGGTGATCCTGCGGGTCGTCTTCGGCGTCTCCACCGGGCCGCGGCTCGACCGCCTGCGGGAGATGCTGGGGGACGTCCTCCAGGAAACCGCCTCGCCGGGCCGGCAGATCCTCGGGATCGCGCTGCAGCGCTTCGGCGGCAACGGGCCGTTCGCACGCTTCGAGGGGCAGCTGAAGGAGGTCGACGAGCTGCTCTTCGCCGAGATCGCCGAGCACCGGGCGCGGCCCGACCTCGAGGAGCGCCAGGACATCCTCTCGATGCTGATGCAGGCCGAGTTCGAGGACGGCTCGCGGACGGAGGACCGGGAGCTGCGCGACCAGCTGATGACGCTGCTGCTGGCCGGCCACGAGACGACCGCCACGGCCCTGGCCTGGACCTTCGACCTGCTGCTGCGCCACCCGGCGGTGCTGGGGCGCCTGCGCGACTCGCTCGAGGCCGGGGAGGAGGACTACCTGCGGGCGACGATCTCCGAGTCCCTGCGGCTGCGGCCGGTGATCCCGCTGGCGGGGCGGCGGCTGGCGAAGGAGCTCGTCGCCGACGGCCTCACCCTGCCGCCGGGGACCGACGTCACCCCGGCGATCTGGCTCACCCACACCCGCGCCGACGTCTATCCCGAGCCGTTCGCCTTCAAGCCGGAGCGCTTCCTCGACGACGCGCCCGACACCTACGCCTGGATCCCCTTCGGCGGCAGCGTCCGCCGCTGCATCGGCGCCACCTTCGCCGAGTTCGAGATGCGGATCGTCCTCCGCGAGGTCCTCACCCGCTGCGATCTGCGCAAGGCCGACCCGCGCCCCGAGCGCACCGGCCGCCGCAACATCACCCTCTCGCCCAAGGACGGCACCCCGGTCGTGGTCACCGACCGCCGCCCCGCCCGCGAGCCCGTCGCAGTCTGACAACACGTTCCGAATCCTTTTGTCTACACTCCTCCCATGGAGGCACTTCTGGAGAGGGAGGAGGAGCAAGTGGAGAGCTGGAACGACGACAGGCTCGACGAACTGAGCGGGCGCATGGATGCCGGGTTCGAACGAGCGGCAACCAAAGAGGAAATGAACCGCCGCTTCGACGAGGTCGACCGCCGGTTCGCGGAGGTTGGCGAGCGCTTCGACAGGGTCGACACGCAGTTAACGCGCATCAACGACCGCCTCGACTTCATGGGCAACACGTTTATCCTCGCCTGCGCAGGCATCGTTGCCGCAGTGCTCGCGAACGGGATCTGGGGGTGACGCTCAGCCGCTGGACTTGGCCGGGGAGTACGGGTGCTCCTTGGCCCAGTCGGCGATCGCGCCGGAGCCGGTGATCACCTCGCCGTCGTCGAGGACGAGGATCGGCACGTTGGTCTGGCCGCTGAGGCGCTTCACCTCGGCCCGTTCCTTCTCCCGACTCCCCCAGGTCCAGGGCATGATCCGATAGCCACCGACGGTCTTCAGCTCGTACTCCTAGCCAGCGTCCTTGAGAGCGTTG
>DASZDI010000376.1:0-10082 GCA_035942135.1 Solirubrobacterales bacterium
CCCGGGACCCGACCGTGTTACAGCGCTCACCCCGGCCGGTAACGAGATGGTCACAACCTCGCGACGAGAAATCCGCGCGGAGCGGACGGCGCGCTCAAGGGTGGGAGGCGTCCGAGAACTCCCGGAACAGGCCCGTCACGACGAAGGCGACCTGCTCGCCGATGTCCACCGCGTTGTCAGCCACCCGCTCGATCGCCCGCGCCGAGAGCAGCATCGTCATCGCCCACTCCCGCTGATCGGCGTCGTCGCCGAGCCGGAGGGCGAGGCCGAAGCACTCGCGGTTGAGTTGGTCGACGGCGTCGTCGCGACGGACCAGGTCCCGCGCCATCTCCACGTTGCGCTCCTCGAATGCCCGCTTCGCCTGGGAGATCAGGGGGCGGGTGCGCTCGCCCATCGTCAGGATCAGCTCCACCATCTCCGGGTCGACCGGCGCCTCGTTGCCGGCCAGCGGGATCACCTTGCAGACGTTCACGCACTGGTCGCCCATCCGCTCGATGCTCTTGAGGACGTGGAGCAGGGCCGAGATCAGCCGCAGGTCCGTCGCCACCGGCGACTGCGTCGCCAGCAGCGTGATCAGGCTCTGGTGCACCTCCAGGTAGCGGCCGTCGATGCGGTCGTCGTCGGCGATCACGATCTGCGCCAGCTCGACGTCCTGGCGCGCGACCGCTTCCATCGTCCGCTCCAGCGCCGCACTGACGAGGTCGAGCCCGCCCAGCGCGCTCGCCTCCAGCCGCTCCAGCTCCTCCTGGTAGTGGACCCGCACCCCCTCGGCCATCAGCCGACCTTCCCGGAGACGTAGTCCTCGGTCCGCTTGTCGCGCGGGTTGGTGAAGATCTGCTCGGTCACGTCGTACTCGACCAACCGGCCCCAGCGGTTCTGCTCGTCGGCGTCGAGCTCGACCATCAGGAACGCGGTGCGGTCGGAGACCCGCGCCGCCTGCTGCATGTTGTGGGTGACGATGACGATCGAGAACTCCTCCTTGAGCTCGATCATCAGGTCCTCGATTTTCCCGGTCGAGATCGGGTCGAGCGCCGAGCAGGGCTCGTCCATCAGGATCACGTCGGGCTCGACCGCGATGCAGCGGGCGATGCAGAGCCGCTGCTGCTGGCCGCCGGAGAGGCCGAAGGCGTTGTCGGCGAGGCGGTCCTTGACCTCGTCCCACAGCGCCGCGCCCCGCAGCGCCTTCTCGACGGTCGCGTCGAGGTCGTCGGTGCGCCCGAGGATGCGCGGGCCGAAGGCGACGTTGTCGTAGATCGACTTCGGGAACGGGTTCGGCTTCTGGAAGACCATCACGATCAGCTTGCGGACCTGGACCGGGTCGACGGTCGGCCCGTAGAGGTCCTCGCCGTGGTAGAGCAGCTCCCCCCTCACTTCGGCCGCCGGGATCAGGTCGTTCATCCGGTTGAGGCAGCGCAGCAGGGTGCTCTTGCCGCAGCCGGAGGGGCCGATCAGCGCGGTGATGTCCCTGCGCCCGATCTCCATCGAGATCCCCTTCACCGCCTGGACGCCGCTGTAGAAGACGTCGATGTCCCGCAGCTCGAAGACCTTCTCCTTCCCGGCGGATGCCGGGCTGGACTGGAACTCGGGTCGGACCGCGATCTTCGGGGTCTGCTGCTCGGTCAACACTCACTTACCACCTTTGCTCGTAGCGGTTTCGAAGCCAGATCGCGAATGAGTTCATCGCCAGGAGGACGACGAGCATCACGATGATTCCCGCGGCCGCGAGCGCCTGGAACTCGTCCTGCGCCTGGACCGCGTAGTTGAAGATCTGCACCGGCATCGCCGAGTAGCCGTCGGCGCCGAAGGGCGTCGGGTCGAAGGTGACGAACACGGTCGCGCCGACCAGCAGCAGCGGCGCCGTCTCGCCCAGCGCCCGGGAGACGGCGAGGATCACCCCGGTGGCGATCCCCGGGATCGAGGCCGGCAGCACCTGCGAGCGGATCGTCTGCCACTGGGTCGCGCCGAGCGCCAGCGACGCCTGGCGGATCGAGTCGGGGACGGCGCGGATCGCCTCGCGGGCGGCGATGATCACCATCGGCAGCACCAGCAGCGCCAGCGTCAGCGCCCCGGCGACGAGGACGAAGCCGAGGTCCATCGGCCCGCGGACGATGAAGGCGAGGCCGAGGATGCCGTAGATGATCGAGGGCACCGCCGAGAGGTTCTGGATGTTGACCTTGATCAGCTTGTTCCTCCAGCGCGACTTGTCGGCGTACTCCTCGAGGTAGATCGCGGCGCCGATCCCGACCGGGACGACGAACAGCAGCACCCCGGCGATCAGCTCCAGCGAGCCGACGATCGCGGGCCGGAAGCCGGCCTCCTCGGGGAAGACTTTCGAGGGGGGGTTCGTGATCAGGTCCATGCTCAGCGCCGAGGACCCTTTGGCGAAGGCCTGGATCACCAGCGCGAAGAGGCCGGCGAGGGCGATCACGACCGCGAGCAGGAGCAGCCCCGCGAAGAGGGTGTTGCGGATGACGTCGCCGCGGGGCTGGCCGCGCAGCACCGCCTGCGTGGTGGCGCGGGCGCCCGCCGTCGCCAGCCGGGTCCGCTGGGCGCCGCCGAAGGCCATCAGTCGTAGACCTCGCGGTACCTGCGGACGAGGCGGATGCTGATCACGTTCATCACCAGCGTCATCACGAAGAGGACGGCGCCGACCGCGAAGACCGATTTGTAGTCGACCGTGCCGGTCGAGATGTCGCCGGTGGCGGTGGTGGCGATGTAGGAGGTCATCGCCTGGATCGACTCGACCGGGTTGAGCGTGAAGTTGGGAGTGGAGCCGGCGGCCAGGACCACGATCATCGTCTCGCCGACGGCGCGCGAGGTCGCCAGCACGATCGAGGCGACGATCCCCGAGAGCGCCGCCGGGAAGACCACCCGCACCGCGACCTTGGCTTTCGTCGCCCCCAGCGCGTAGGCGCCCTCGCGCAGGCCCCGGGGGACCGCCGACATCGCGTCCTCGGAGATCGAGGCGATGATCGGCACGATCATCAGGCCGATCCCGAGCCCGGCGGCGAGCGCCATGAACGGCTTGCCTTCGGCGCCGCCGAGGAAGTCACCGGGCCAGAGCGGCACGATCACCTCCGGGAGGATGAAGCTGACCGCGAAGAAGCCGATCGCGACGGTGGGGATGCCGGCCAGGACCTCGAGGATCGGCTTCACCGTCTTGCGCACCCGCGGCGGCGCGTACTCGCTCAGGTAGACGGCGGCCCCGAGCCCGATCGGGATCGCGAACAGCATCGCCCACAGGGTCACGTTGAGGGTGCCGGCGACGATCCCGAGGACGCCGAAGCTGGCCGGCTCGAACTGGGGGGTCCAGTCGATCCCGAAGAGGAACTCGTCGGCCGGGACGATTTCGAAGAAGCCGATCGTCGGCCCGACCAGCGAGATCACGATCGCGGTCGTGGTGAGGACGGAGAGGACCCCGCAGGAGGCGAGCAGCCACTTGATCGCCCGCTCGCCGCGGCGCTTGCTCTGCGCCTGCAGCCGACGGGGTGGTCCCCCCGCCGGCTGCGTCGTCATGGTCGTCTGCGAGCTCATCGGGAGCCGTCGTGGTCGCTAAGCGCCGATCTTCGCGGCGGCGGCTTCCGCCTCCGCCACCTGCTCCTCGGTCAGCGGCACGAACCCGAGGGCTTCCGCGGCCGAGTTGACGGTTTCGAGGTAGTAGGCGATGAAGGCCTTGACCTCGGGCCTCTGCAGCGCCTGCTCGCTCGGGTAGATGAACAGCGGCCGGCTCAGCGGCGCGTAGCTGCCGTCCTGCGCGGTTTCGACCGCCGGCAGGACGCAGCCTTTGCCGTTGTCGACTTCGAGCGCTTTCAGGCTGCCCTCGTTCTCCGTGTAGAAGGAGAAGCCGGCGTAGCCGAGGCCGCCGGGAGAGCCCTCGACGCCTTTGACGGTGGCGTTGTCGTCCTCGCCGACGTTGTTGTAGTCCTTGCGGGTGACGCCCTCTTCGCCGTTGATCGCTTCGGTGAAGTAGTCGAAGGTGCCCGAGTCGGTGCCGGGGCCGAACAGCGCCAGCTCCTCGTCGAAGCTCTCCTCGAGGTCCGGGACCTCGCTCCAGTTGTCGATCTGCGAGTCAGGGCCCCAGATCGCGGCCAGCTGGTCGACGGTGAGGCAGGTGACGGGGTTCTCGTTGTTGACCATCACCGTCAGCGCGTCGGTGGCGATCTGGAGCTCCTCGTAGCCGACCCCGCCCTTTTTGCAGGCGTCCACCTCTTCGGACTCGATCGCCCGCGAGGCGTCGCTGATGTCGGTCTCGCCGGCGCAGAATTTTTCGAAGCCGCCGCCGGTGCCGGAGGTGCCGACGGTGACGCGGACCCCGGAGTTCTCGGCCATGAACTGCTCGGCCACCGCTTCGGTCAGAGGGGCCACGGTGCTGGACCCGTCGATGCGGATCGAGCCGGAGAGGTCTCCGCCGCCGCTGCTGCCGCCTGCCGTGTCGTCATCGCTGCTGCCGCAGGCTGCGACCCCGAGGACGAGAATCGCTGCGGCGCCGAGCACCGCGAGCCACTTAGAGCTGGTCACTCTTTCTCCTTAAGTCGTTTCATCGATTGCAGGCAGCCTCACAGCGGGCAACTCACACCTTGTTACGTGCCTGTGTCGAGGGTGTGAAAAAGATGTAAAAGCGCCCCGGCGGCTTCAGCCGCCGCGCGTCAGCCGTCGGGCGAGAAGCGGTAGCCGACCCCGTTGTGCGTGTGGATCAGGCGCCTTCCCGGCAGCGCCTCGCCGAGCTTCGCCCGCAGGCGGCTGACGTAGACGTCGACCGAGCGGTCGTCGCTGCGCGGGCAGCCGCCCCAGACCGCGGCGAACAGCTCCTCACGGGTCATGATCCGCTGCGGGTTGCCGGCGAGGCTGACCAGCAGCTGCAGCTCCCGCACGGTCAGGCTCAGCGGCCGGCCGTCGACCAGGGCCGCATGCTCCTCGGGCCTTATCTCCAGCCGTTCCATGCTCGGCGAGCATGGCGGCGGGCTAATCGGCGGCCGTTACCCCGTCGTGAAGCCGCTGTGAACGATCCGTGAAGGGCTCGGGCCGCGGCTCCGGCTCGGCCGGGCGCAGCTCCTCCTCGACGATCCCGGCCGGTTCGGGCTCGAACCGGTAGCCGATGCCGAAGTGGGTGTGGATGTAGGTCCAGCGCGGCGAGCGCTTCTCCAGCTTCTGGCGCAGCTTGCGGATGAAGACGTCGACGGAGCGGTCGCCGTGGGCCATCGCGTAGCCCCAGACCCGCTGGTAGACCTGCTCCCGCTCCAGCACCTGCCCCCGCTCCTCGACCAGCAGGTAGAGCAGCTCGAACTCGCGCCGGGTGAGGTCGAGCGGCTCGTCGCCGACGAAGGCCTGGAAGCGGTCGGGCCGGATCTCCAGCTCACCGGCGGCGAGCGGCGCCGCCTCGAACTCGTGGCGCCCGCGGCGACGGCGTCGGGTGACGGCCTCGATCCGCGCCAGCGCCTCCTCGGGATGGCAGGGCTTGGTGATCCAGTCGTCGGCGCCGAGCCGCAGGCCGCGGACCCGCTGGGCGACGGTGGAGCGGCCGGTGCAGACGACGAGGCCGAGGTCGGGCAGCATCGAGGCGACGCGCTCCAGATAGGGCCAGGCTTCGTCCCTCAACAGCGCCGGGTCGACCAGCAGCGCGTTCAGCTTCATCGCCACCAGGTCCCGCGGCGGCACGGCGCCGCTGACCTGGGTGAGCTGCCAGCCGTTCGCCTCGGCGCGCTTGGCGAGGACGGTGACGAAGCCGCTGTCGGTGTCGATGACGGCGAGGCGGATAGACAGAGTGTAGGCCCCTCGCGAGCGGTAACCGCCTGCGTTCACAGGATTTTCACAGGCGGCGGCGGGCGATCCCGAATTTGCGGGGAACCAGGCGAGGCGCGGCGTCGAGCCATCGATCGACCCCCTTATAGGAGGCAAATCGTCGGCTCGCGCTCAGAAGGTCGCGGGGCGCAGGTTGGTGGCGATGATCAACAGGACCGCGATCCCGACCACGTAGCGGTAGAGGACGAAGGGGCGGTAGCTGGTCGTCCGCAACAGGCGCAGGAGGAAGGAGATCGCCAGGTAGCCGGAGATCGCCGCGGCGATCGTCCCCACCACCATCGGCGTGGCGACGTCCGGGGGGAGGCCCTCCTCGATCGCGGTGTAGGCCTTGTAGACGGTGGCGCCGGCGACCGCCGGGATCAACAGCAGGAAGGAGAAGCGGGCGGCGGAGTCGCGGTCGAGGCCGAGCCAGCGGGCGGCGGTGATGGTGATGCCCGAGCGCGAGGTCCCCGGCGCCAGCGACAGCACTTGGGCGAGGCCGATGTACCAGCCGTCGCGCACCCCGGCGTCGTCGAGCTTGCGGCGCTGCGGCATCCGGTCGGCCCAGCCCAGCAGGGCGCCGAAGAAGATCAGCTGGATCGCGATCATCCAGGGCTCGCCGAGGTGCTCGTCGATGAAGCTGGAGCCGAGGCCGCCGGCGATCACCGCCGGGATCGTCCCCACCGCGATCGCGACCGAGAGGCGCTGCTCGGTGGTCTCGATCGCCCGCTGCCGCACCGCCTCGAGGAAGCCCCGGATCAGCGCCACGACCTCGACCCGGAAGTAGGCGATTGCCGCGATCAGCGTACCCGCGTGGAGGGCGACGTCGAAGGTCTTGTTGAACTCGGGGTTTTCCTGCAGGAACGTGTAGCTCTGCAGCCACGGGACCAGGATCAGGTGGCCGGAAGAGGAGATCGGCAGGAACTCGGTCAGCCCCTGGACGATCCCGAGCAGGAGTGCCTCGAGGCTCGACATCGGCGGCCATCCTATGCAGGTACGGCGACGCCCCTCGGTGCGCTAGATTTCCGCCCGTGAAGCGCACCGTCGCAGCCCTGCTCTCCGCCTGGGCCCTGATGCTCGTCCTCGCCCCCGCGGCCCTGGCCAGCTCGGGCGCCGGCCTCGCCGGCCCCGTCACCGACAAGACGGTGACCTTCTTCTGCTTCGGCGTGATCGCCTTCTTCGCCGCCCTGGTGATCGTCATGTCGCTGATCCAGAACAAGCTGGAGAAGCGCAAGGAACAGCGCCGCAGCGACCTCGCCCGCTTCAACTAGCGTTCGCGCCTACTTCGGCAGCGGTGGTGGTGGCGGCGACTCGAAGCCGAGCATCGCCACGGTCACCGGGATCACCATCTCCCCCGAGCCCGCCAGCCGGTCGTCGGCGTCCTGGCGGATCTGGGTCAGCTCGCCGAAGGTCGCGCCCAGGGTGGTGGTCAGTTCCTTCCAGCCGCGCTCGTCGAGGTGCATCGGCATCCAGGTGAGGTGCCGGTCCGCACGCGCGTCGAAGGTGTCCTCCTGGATCGCCCGGTCGGCCCTGGCGACCAGCCCCTGCAGGGAGATCCGCGACAGCTTCCGCCGGCTCGGCTGCGGCATCTTCTCGAATTCCTCGTCGGTGAAGAAGATGCGGACCTTGCCCCGGTAGACGTGTTCGAGCGCCCCGCGCCGGGGGATCGATTCGACGATCTCCAGGCAGCCGTCCTTCTCGAGCGCGCGGAAGTGGTAGGAGGCCAGCGACAGAGCCTGGTTGTAGTTGGCGAACTGCTCCTTCGGGACCAGCCCTTCCTCGACGAACTGACTGGGGCTCCGCGGCCCTTCGTTCAGCACTTCGAGGATGCGGACCCTGAGCGGGTGCTTGAGAACGGCGCAGATGGTTTCGCTGCGTTTCCTGCCCTCGGCCTGACTGCCCTCCATCCCTGAATCCTTTCGATCAATTGACTCTTCGGCAGTGGCCACGATAGGGCATAAATGCTCGGTCGTTGCGGGAAAATGGCTAGCTAGAGCCCTTTACTGAGCGTTCTCGAAGCAGTAGGAAAAGGTGCATCGCTGTGAGGGACGCCTCAGGCGATGGAAGGAGGTGATGCTCATGAAGTTCTCGGCATGTGGCGAGGCGTACCCCGCCACCTCCATCCACAAGGGTGGGTGAGACATGAGGGCCGCCCCGACGCAGAGCCGATCGGCGGGGCGGTCCTCAGGACAGCCGGAACCCGGAGAGCAGCCGTTTCTCGGTCTCGCCCTCGACCTTGGCGACGACTTCGAGCCTGCCCTCCAGCGGGGTACCGCGGATCTTGGTCGCGAGCAGGTCGTCGACCTGGAAGATGCCGGCGGAGTTGTTGAGCTGGATCTCGACCCGGACCGGGCGCTCCTCCCCCGCCAGGATCCGCACCTCGTCGATCGCCGCGGCGGAGATCGAGTGGATGCCCTCATGCCCGGCCTCGAGCGGGATCCGGGTCCGGCCCTGGGCCATGTCGAGGGCGTCGGCGACGCGGACGACCCCGGCCTCCAGGGTGTAGGGCTCGCCGCGGCGGCGGTGGCCGATGATCGCGTGGAGGACCTCCGAGGCGACGACGGTGCGCTCGGGCTCCTTGTAGGCGTCGGCGAGCAAGCGCCGGAGGGCGCCGTCGGCGAGGAAGAGCGAGTAGGCCTCGTGGTCGGCGCGGTGGATCGACATGCCGACGTCGTGGAGCAGGGCGCCGCCGGCGACGACCACCTCGGCGTCGCGCTCACGCATCCCGTGGTCGGAGACCATCGCCGGCTCGACCCCCGCCTTGGCCAGCAGCCGCAGCAGCCGCAGGGCGATGTTGAGGACGATCTGCATGTGGACCCAGGAATGGTCCGACATCCCCAGCCGCTCGGATTGGACCTGGGTCATGTACCACCAGGCCCGCACCTGCTCGTCGCCGTTGATCGCGTCGAGGAAGCTTTCGAGCTTGCGGTTGCCGCGGGTCGGCGCCCGCACCTTCGCCTCGGCGATCGCCTCCTTCGGCGGCTTGCGCTTCGGCCCGTCGGGATCGGGCGCCGGAACCTGCTCCTCGCTCACCGGTATCCGCTCGTCAGCCATCGAGCGCATCGTAGGCGCGCAAGCGGCGTTCGTCCTTATTCGCCGTATGGGCGACAAAGGACGAACGCCGGGGACGCGAACGCACTAGTTCCCGCATACCGGGAAGAAGTACGTTCAGGTCAGCCGCAGACGGGCCAGGGACTGGAGCCGGCCTGCGCGTAGAGCAGCGCCGCGCGGTAGTCCTGCTCGGCCTCGGGGGCCGCAGCCGGGTCGCCGCTGCCGCCGACCGATTCCCAGGTGCCGAAGTCGAACTGGTATTTGCCGCGGTAGGACCCGTCGGAGGAGACGATGGTCGGGTCGCCCCCGGACTCGCAGGCGGCGATCGCTTCCAGCGTCGCCATCGAGACCCCCAGGCTGTCGAACCGTTCTTCGCGCTCCCGTTCCCGCTCAGCCGCAGCGGCGCGGGCAACGGCCCGTTCTTCGACACGGATGTCCTCAGCAATCGTGCGAACGAGCCGCTGAAACCGCTCGACCGGCCGCTGCAACGGCGCCAACGTCACCACCTCGGCCTGGCCGAGACGAGGCCCTTTCGGCTCCGCACTCTCGCTACCGGCCGCCAGCGCGGCGGCCGGAAAGGCGAAGAGGATGAACAAGATCGGGGTGAAGTGTTTGTGTTTTATGAGCAAGCGCTGAACCGTGAGGGGTCGCGCCGCTCCTATGTGTGTCAGCCGTCACACATATCCCTTAGCCGTAGAAGCTCAGGCACGAACTCGGCCGGGGGAGACTGCTGCATGACCTGGCCGGAAGCGAAATTTCAGGCTTCTGCGAGCGTCAACTGTTGGTCGGATTTGACGATGTTGAAGGGATCCCGCTCCTCACGCGGAGGCCTGGCGGCGCGGATGCTCTCTCGTAACTCGACGAGCATCGGGGTCGCGAGATAGAAGCGGCTGCGCCTCTCCCCCTGGGGATGCAGGAGATCCGCCTCCACCATTGCTCTCAAATCCCTGGAAGCCGTGATCTCGGAGATCTCCTCTCCGAAGGAAGCGACCACAGAGCTGCGATAGCTCTTCCGGCGAAGCCGGAATCCGTAAGCCGCGTCCATCAAGGCCGCCGTGCACCGCTCGGGCAGACCACAACGCTCGACCAACGAGAAACAGGCGAGCCACAGGTCCTCGGTCTCCTGTCGGCGACGAAGCAACGTGGTCGCCTGAAGGAAGTGCGCTCGCAGGCAGAACCTGACCCACGGGCGGGCGTCGTTCTGCGGATTCAACGCGCCTTCCCCCACCTCGCCCAGAACGTCGTAGTAGGTC
>DASZDI010000377.1:0-3755 GCA_035942135.1 Solirubrobacterales bacterium
TCTGGGAGATCGCGCCGCCGGAGTCGTTGCCGACGATCGTCACGTCGTCGAGGTCGAGCTCCTCGAGGAAGTCGGCGATCAGCTGCGCGAACCCGGGAGGGGAGAGGTCGGCGGCCGGGTCCATCGCCACCTTCTGCGCTCCCATCGGCCAGTCCGGCGCGATGCAGCGGAAGCGGTCGGAGAGGCGGTCGACGACGCCGCCCCAGAGCCGGCTGTCGACGAGATAGCCGTGGACGAAGACGACCGGCTTGCCCGCGCCCGCCTCGCGGTAGCGGATTGTCCCCGCTCGAAGTTGGATTTCCTTGTGCTCGTCCGTCACGATTGCCCTCCTTTGGCTGATGGCTGCGTCTAACATACATACAGCATGCACGTAAGTCCAGAACCCGAGGAGCGGCGGACCCAGGCGCAGCGCACCGAGGCGACGCGCGAGGCGCTGATCGCCGCCGCCCGCGAGCTCTTCACCGAGCGCGGTTACGAGAACGTCGGCACCGAGGAGATCGTCCGCACCGCCGGGGTCACCCGCGGGGCGCTCTACCACCACTTCGGCGACAAGGCGAGCCTGCTCGACGCCGTCTACTGGAGGATCGAGGCGGAATCGACCGAGCGCGTCGCCCGCGTCGTCCTCGGCTCCGACCTGCACAGCCCGCTGGCGGCGATGAAGGCGGGGGTGGCGGCCTTCCTCGACGAGTGCGCGAAGCCGGAGCTGCGCCAGATCGCCCTCCACGACGCGCCCGCCGTGCTCGGCTGGGAGCGCTGGCGGGAGATCGGCGCCGCCAACGGCCTCGGGCTGATCGAGGCGAGCCTGGCGGCGGCGATCGAGGCGGGGGAGATCCGCAACCTCCCGGTCAAGCCGACCGCCCACCTGTTGATGGGAGCGCTCGACGAGGCGGCGATGCTGCTGGCGCGGGACGAGCGGCCCGAGAGCCGGGCCGAGGTGACGGAGGTCCTAGTGACCCTGCTCGAGAGCTTCGCGGTCGCTCCGAGATAACCGGGCCGACGCACCGTCGCTCTCGGCCGCGTCGGGCTGGGCGAGGCGGCGGGACTCCTTCTGGGCGTACATGCGCACGTCGGCCAGCTGCATCGCCGTGGCGGGGGAGTCCGCCTCCTCGGGCACCGAGGCCATCCCCCAGGCAGCGGTGAGCTCGAAGCCCGTGCCTCGCGCCGTCAGCGCTTCCGCCGCCCGCTTCGCGACGGCCTCGCGGCTGCCCGTGCCGCCGTCGACCAGGACCACGAACTCGTCGCCGCCGAGGCGGTAGCCGCCGGCGCTCGGCTCGAGCGCTTCCCGCAGCTGCCCTCCCAGCCGCGCCAGCATCGCGTCCCCGGCCGGGTGCCCGAAGCTGTCGTTGTAGCGCTTGAAGCCGTTGAGGTCGAGCAGGATCACCGTCAGCGGCTGCTCGGCGGCGTGATGGCAGCGCTCCTCGAGGTCGATCTGCAGCCGCGCCTGGCTGCCGAGGCCGGTCAGCTGGTCGGTCTGGACCTGCTCCAGCAGGCGCTCGTTCGCGCGCAGGCTCACCGCCAGCCTGCCGATCACCGCAAGCATCGCCGCCGCCCAGAGGACGGTCGTCAGGGCGCTCGCATGGTTGAAGTACTGCATCCCGACCAGGGCGATCATCGTTACCGCGACGATCCCCGGAACGATCATTTCCCGCAGGCCGTCGAAGCGCGCCCCGGGGCGGATCGTCTCGGCTTCGGGCTGCCACGCCACGGCACCGATGAAGACCGCCGAGATCAGGTAGATCGGTTCGACCCAGTCGCCGCCGGGGAGGGTGGCTTCGTAGGACTGCAGGGTGTAGGCGACGTCGGCGACCGCCATCGCGGCGAGGCCGGCCAGCAGCAACGACCAGGTCGCCCCCGGCCGCCAGCGGGTCAGGGCGATGATCCCCACCGCCAGGCCGATCAGCAGGACGTCTCCCAGCGGATAGGCAAGGGTCGTCGCGACTTCGGCAGCCGAGCCGCTGGTCCGTTCGGCGACGAACTCGAAGATCAGCGCCGCGCCCAGCGCCCCCGTTCCCAGCGCGGCGATGACGCCGTCCATCCAGAGGCGGGGGTCGAGTCGATGCGAGTGGGCGCGCACGAGCAGGTAGAGGCCCGCCGCCGCCAGCGGGTAGAAGGCGAGGTAGCCGAGGTCGGCGGGGGACGGGTACGGCGCCGAGGGGTTGCCTTCGATCGAGACGGTCCAGTAGATCTCGGCCGCCGCCCAGGCGAAGACGGAAGCCGCGATCACGAGCCAGGCGCCGCGCTCGCTGCCGCCGCGCGCCGCCCTCAGGAGGCAGGCGAGGCCCGCGCTGACGACGACGGCGTCGTAGACGAAGCCGAACTCGACGTTGAGGTCCGCCCCGCCGATCCCCGCCCAGTAGTGCAGGGCGACGAGCGCGGAACCCCCGAAAAGCACTGCTCCGATCGCCTTTTGCAGAACGGCGATATGGCCCCTCGGAGCTGCCCGGATCTCGGTGCCCACAGGGTCCTATCGGCAATGTTTGCGCGGTTCTCTAGACTTGGTGGGGATGAAGACGGAGCTCCACACCGATTACACCCTTGCCAACGTGCATTGCTCGTGCTGCAACCAGTTCTACACGCGGTCGACCAAGGACGATCTGCATGTCGAGCTCTGCTCCGAGTGCCACCCCTTCTACACGGGCAAGCAGAAGCTGGTCGACACCGGCGGTCGCGTCGAGCGCTTCCAGCGCCGTGCCGCCAAGCACAGGGCCGGGAAGTAGCCCGTGAGCCCGCCGGAGGGCTCGGCACAGGCATCCAACGGCTCCTCCTCCACCAATGGAGGGGACTCGCTGCGCATGCCCGACGGCGCCCTCGTCGCCAAGCGCGACGCCCCGATCGGCGGCCAGGCGGTGCTGGAGGGAGTGATGATGCGCGGCCTCTCGGTCTGGGCCGTCGCCGTGCGCTCGCCCGAGGGCCAGATCGAGGTCGAGTCCGAGCCGCTCGTCCCCTGGGCGCAGCGCCACCGGATCTGGCGCCTGCCGGTGATCCGCGGCGTCGTCGCCCTCGGCGAGTCGCTGAAGATCGGCTTCAAGGCCCTGGCGATCTCCGCCAACGCGCAGATGGAGGAGGACGAGGAGGGCGAGAAGGAAGAAATCGGCGGCTGGATCTGGGGGATCACGATCGCCCTCTCGATGCTGCTCGCGGTCGGCCTCTTCTTCGTCATCCCGGTCGGCCTCACCAGCCTGATCAAGGACCAGCTCGGCTCCGCTCTGCTCTTCTGGCTGGTCGAGGGCATCCTCCGCACCGCGATCTTCATCGGCTACATCCTCGCGATCAGCAAAATGCCGGACTTACGCCGCGTCTTCGAGTACCACGGCGCCGAGCACAAGACGATCTCCTGCTACGAGGCCGAAGACGAACTGGTGCCCTCGCGGGCCAAGCTCTACTCGCGCCTGCACCCCCGCTGCGGCACCAGCTTCCTGCTGATCGTGATGGTCTTGGCGATCTTCGTCTTCGCCCCGATCGGGCTGCCGGAGTGGTACTGGCTGCTGGCCTCGCGCATCCTCGGCATCCCGCTGATCGCCGGCCTCTCCTACGAGGTCATCAAGTGGGCGGGCAAAAACCGGCGCAAACGCTGGGTGCGGGCGGTGATGTGGCCGGGCCTGATGCTGCAGAACCTGACCACGCGCGAGCCCGACGAAGAGCAACTGGCGGTGGCGATCGCTTCTCTCAACGCCGTGTTGGCGCGGGAGAATCCGGCCGACGCCGCGAAGCAGCCGCATATAGAGATCGTCGCCTAGGGCGGCGGGGCGGGGGTC
>DASZDI010000378.1:0-5546 GCA_035942135.1 Solirubrobacterales bacterium
GCCCCCTCCTCCCCGGCTTCCCTCCCAAGGTCGCTAGCCTTCCCCTAATGCCCGCTCAGGCCTACGCCGGCAAGGAGTGCGTCTGCCAGCTCCGCAAGGGGATCTGCGACCAGTCCTGCGTGCGGGACATGCTGGAGACGCCGTTCTACATCGCCTGCCTGAAACTGACCGGGCGGAGGTGCCTGGTCGTCGGCGGCGGCGACATCGGCCTCGAGAAGGTCGAGGGGCTGCTCGCCTGCGGCGGCGACGTGACGCTGATCGCGCCGGGCGCCCATCCCGAGCTGGAGCGGCTGGCCGCGGAGGGGTCGATACGCTGGGAGAAACGGACCTACGCCGGCTCGGAGGACCTCGAGGGCGTCTTCATGGCGATCGCCTGCACCGACGACTCCGAGGTCAACATCGGCGTCTTCGACGACGCCGAGCAGCGGGCGATGCTGGTCAACATCGTCGACGTGCCGCCGCTCTGCAACTTCATCCTCCCGGCGATCGTCCGCACCGGGCCGCTGGCGATCGCGATCTCCACCGCCGGTGCCTCGCCGGCGCTGGCGAAGCGGATGAAGCGGGAGATCTCCGAGCTCTTCGGCGAGGAGTACGCGCGGCTCGCGGTCATCCTCAACGACGCCCGCGGCTGGGCGAAGGGGACGCTGCCGACCTACCAGGACCGCAAGGAGTTCTTCGAGGGGATCGTCAACGGCGACCCCGACCCGATCGCGCTGCTCCGCGAAGGTCGGGAGCCGGAGGTGCTGGCGATCGTCGAGTCCGCCAAAGAGCGGGCCGCGGCGGCGCTGGCTTAGCGAAGCGCCCGTTGGCGGGTTTGTAAACCCCCGGTTGACAAACCCGCCTACTCGATCCCGCAGGCGCTGCCGCGGACGCGGTCGAGCATCTCGCTCAGCTGCTGGGCCTGGCGGGCGGTGATGTTGGCGGAGAAGGCGACCTCCAGCTCGCCGACGACGATCGGGCGCATTTCCTCCAGCAGCTCGGACCCGGCGGGGAGCAGGGTCGCGTAGCTGACCCGGCGGTCGGTCTCGCAGAAGGTCCGCTCCATCAGGCCGGCCTTGATCAGGCGGTCGACGAGCTTGGTCAGGCCGCCGCGGGTGATCACCAGCGCCTCGGCGAGGTCCCCCATCCGCATTCGCCGGTCGGGGGCGTCGGCGACCGTCGCCAGCACCTCGTACCAGGGGAGCGGCGGGAAGTCGGCCTGCGCCAGCGCCTCCTGGAGGCGGCTGGTGACGGCGGCGTGGGTGCGGGTCAGCGCGCCCCAGGCCTCGCCGTGGGGGGTGGCGGCGGGACGCGCCCGCGTGGCCGCGCCGTTGGTCGTCACTGCTTCCTGGCCCATGGGGACATTGTGCCAGATGAACCTTGCCGTGGCAATAGTTGACAGAGAAACTTTTTCTCGCTAAGATGGTTTCCATGTCAACCATTGAAACGCAAAGGATCGGAGACATCGAGATGAGCACCGAGACGATCGACAAGCAGGCGGTCCCGACGGGCACCTGGGTCGTGGACCCCGTCCACTCCTCCGTCAACTTCGCCGTCCAGCACAACGGCGTCACCACCTTCCGCAGCGGCTTCGAGCGCTACGAGGCACGCCTCACCGGCGGCGAGCAGGCGCGGCTCGAGGGCAGCGTCGACGTCGACAGCATCCAGATCGACGAGGAGATGCTGAAGGGCCACCTCCTCTCCCCCGAGTTCTTCGACATCCAGCGCTTCCCGCGGCTGCGCTTCGCCTCCAGCGAGCTCAGCGTCGGCGAGGACGGCGGCCTGCGGGTCCGCGGCGAGCTGGAGATCCACGGCGAGAAGCGGGCGGTCGAGGCGAGCGGGCGGTTCGCGCAGCTCGGCGAGGACGCCTACGGCAAGGCCCGGGTCGGGCTCTCGATCGAGGCGACCGTCGACCGACGGGACTTCGGCCTCGACTGGCAGGCGGAGCTGCCGAGCGGCGGCGAGGTCCTCGACTACGCGGTGACGATCTCGGTCGACCTCGAGCTCGTCGCCGAGGAGGCATAGCGATGAGGGTCCTCGGCATTACCGGAAGCCTGCGCCGGGACTCGCTCAACCACGCCCTGTTGCGGGAGGCCGCCGAGCGGCTTCCCGCCGGGGCGGAACTGGTCGAGTTCGAGCGCCTGCGGGAGATCCCGCCCTACGACGGCGACCTCGAGGCGTTCGAGACGCCGGAGGCGGTGGCGGAACTGCGCCGGGCGATGCGCGAGGCCGACGCGGTCCTGGTCGCGACGCCGGAGTACAACCACTCGATCCCGGGCGTGCTGAAGAACGCGCTCGACTGGGCCTCGCGCCCGGCCGGGCAGAGCGCCCTGACGGGCAAGCCGGCGGCGGTGGTCGGCGCCTCGACCGGGATGTTCGGCGCGGTCTGGGCCCAGGCCGAGACCCGCAAGGTCCTCAGCGCCCTCGGCGGTCGCGTGGTCGAGGCGGAGCTGCCGGTGGCGCGAGCGGCGACGCTGTACCGCGACGGCCGCCTCGAGCTCTCCCCCGAGCAGTCCCAGCAGCTGGAGGAGATCCTCGCGGAGCTCGTCGCCGAAGTCGAGCAGCTCCGCGAACTCGTCCCGGCCTAGCGCGAGGGATGCATTCCCGTCCATATAGGGCGGAAACGCATCCTTCGCTTCAGCCCTGCGGCAGGGCGAAGAAGGCGATCGCGGAGAAGTGGGCGATCGCGGCGGCGATCACGAGCAGGTGGAAGACCTCGTGGTAGCCGAACACCGCCGGGTTGGGGTTCGGGCGCTGGACCGCGTAGACGACGGCCCCGGCCGTGTAGAGGACGCCGCCGGCGATGACCAGCATCGCCCCGGCCGCCCCCAGGGCGCTCCACAGCGCCGGGAAGGTGGCGACCGCGACCCAGCCGAGCGAGAGGTAGATCAGCGCCGAGGCCCATTTCGGGTGGTCGATCCAGATCATCTCCACGATCGCCCCGGCCACGGCGCCGATCCAGACCACGGCCAGGATCGACTTGGCCAGGGTCCCGTCGAGGACCAGGAGGGCGAACGGCGTGTAGGTGCCGGCGATGAGGAAGAAGATCATCGAGTGGTCCAGGCGCCGCATCCAGCGCCGCACGTCGGGCCGCGTCCACTCGACCCGGTGGTAGAGGGCGCTGGTGCCGAGCAGGGCGGAGAGGCTGACCGCGTAGATCGCCGCCGCGAGCGTCGCCTTCGGCGACTCGGCCAGGATCACCAGGGCGGCGCCGAAGCCGAGTGAGACGAAGAAGGCCCACTCGTGGGAGACGCCGCGCAGCTTCGGTTTGACCGCGGCGATCGCCTCGGCGGTGGCCTCTTTGGCGGCGGTGGCGCGCTCTTCGACGGCCTCGCGCGCGGCGGTCGCGCGGTCGCCCATCGCCTCTTTGGCCGCGCTGGCCCTGTCGTTCACGGCCCGGCGGGCCGCAGCCGCGCCCTCCTCCATCCGGTCGATGTGCGTCCGCTCGTCGGCCATGACCGCAGCGTACCCGCGTAACCGCCGAAAGAACACCTGAGCAGCCCCGCCGGCCCGACGCCGCCGAGCCTCGATTGTTAGCCCGTTTTCCGCAATCCCCTCTCTCCCCCCGCCCCCTGGCGAGGCGCGAAGAGGCAGGATGCAACGACACCGAGATCAAGGTTGAGGTCGTGGGATCGGGAGCGGTGCGGTTTGCGGCAAGAAGGGGCGATGCGGAGCTACTCCCTCTGTCAGAATTTGACTTACCTAGTCCTGTCCCAGATCACCGCAATTGGCTCTACAGGCGGGATTCCCGAGTTGTCCGAGCCTCTTGCCAGGATCGTTAACCCGCCTAAAACGGACAGAGAACGGACAGAGGAGAAGAGCGATGGCAAGGACCACTTCAGAGATTAGGAGCACCGACCTGAAGGGGCTTGCGATCGAACGCCGGTTCTCGACCGCCGGCGTGCATCCCTTCGACGAGATCGAGTGGGAGGTCCGGGACGCGGTCATCGGCGATCCCGACAATCCCGCCTTCGAGCAGCGCGGGGTCGAGTTCCCGAAGAGCTGGTCGCAGAACGCGACCAACATCGTCGCCCAGAAGTACTTCCGCGGGCAGCTCGGCAGCCCCGAGCGCGAGAGCTCGGTCAAACAGATGATCGGCCGCGTCGCCGGGACGATCTCCAACTGGGGGCGCGAGGGCGGCTACTTCGCTACCGAGGAGGACGCCGACGCCTTCGAGATGGAGCTGACCGCGATCCTGCTCAACCAGAAGGCGGCCTTCAACTCGCCGGTCTGGTTCAACGTCGGCTTCGAGGAGACGCCGCAGTGCTCGGCCTGCTTCATCCTCAGCGTCGAGGACACGATGGAGTCGATCCTCGACTGGAACACCAAAGAGGGCAAGATCTTCCGCGGCGGCTCCGGCTCCGGGATCAACCTCTCCAACATCCGCGGCTCGATGGAGCCGCTGCAGAAGGGCGGCACCGCCAGCGGTCCGGTCAGCTTCATGCGCGGCGCCGACGCCTGGGCGGGGACGATCAAGTCGGGCGGCAAGACGCGGCTGGCGGCGAAGATGGTCGTCCTCGACGTCGACCACCCGGACATCGAGCACTTCATCTGGTGCAAGGCCGACGAGGAGAAGAAGGCGCAGGCGCTGCGCGACGCCGGCTTCGACATGTCGATCGACGGCGAGGGCTTCACCTCGATCCAGTACCAGAACGCGAACAACTCGGTCCGGGTCACCGACGACTTCATGGAGGCGGTCGAGGCCGGCGAGGACTGGAACCTGACCGCCCGCACCACCGGCGAGTCGGTGAAAACGCTGGACGCGCGCGACCTGATGAACCAGATCGCCGACGCCGCCTGGCGCTGTGCCGACCCGGGCGTCCAGTACGACACGATCATCAACCGCTGGCACACCTGCCCCGAGTCGGGCCGGATCAACGCCTCCAACCCATGCAGCGAGTACATGCACGTCGACGACTCGGCCTGCAATCTCGCCTCCCTCAACCTGATGAAATTCCGCCGCGAGGACGGCAGCTTCGACACGGCCGAGTTCGAGCACGCGGTCGACATCGTCTTCCTCGCCCAGGAGATCGTCGTCGGCTTCTCCAGCTACCCGACCGAGGAGATCACCGAGAACGCCAACCGCTTCCGTCAGCTCGGCCTCGGCTACGCCAACCTCGGCGCCCTGCTGATGTCGGACGGCCTCCCCTACGACTCCGACGAGGGTCGCAACGTCGCCGCCGCGATCACGGCGTTGATGACCGGCCGCGCCTACCGCCAGTCGGCGCTGATCGCCGCCGGGGCGACCGGGCCCTACGCGGAGTACGAGAAGAACCGGGAGCCCCACAACGGGGTGATGCGAATGCACCGCGACGCCGCCTACGACGTCGACGCGACCGGGATCAAAGGCGAGCTGCTCGAGGCGGCACAGCGGGCCTGGGACGAAGCGGTCGAGCTCGGCGAGGAGCACGGCTACCGCAACGCGCAGGCGACTGTGCTGGCGCCGACCGCGACGATCAGCTTCCTGATGGACTGCGACACGACCGGGATCGAGCCCGACTTCTCGCTGGTCAAGTTCAAGGAGCTGGTCGGCGGCGGGCAG
This sequence comes from Solirubrobacterales bacterium, assembly GCA_035942135.1. GTDB lineage: Bacteria > Actinomycetota > Thermoleophilia > Solirubrobacterales > 70-9 > VAYN01. The sequence goes on from DASZDI010000378.1 coordinate 5,522, forward strand.
ATGACGATCGTCAACCAGTCGGTGC
>DASZDI010000379.1:0-2605 GCA_035942135.1 Solirubrobacterales bacterium
GTCGTTGAGGACCTTCGCCAGCGGCGCCAGGCAGTTGGTCGTGCAGGAGGCGTTGGAGATGACGTCGTGGCTCTCAGGGTCGTAGTCGGAGTCGAAGTTGACGCCGAGGGCGACGGTCACGTCCGGCTCCTTGGCGGGGGCGGAGATGATCACCTTCTTCGCGCCTGCATCCAGGTGCTTGGCGGCGTCGGCGCGGGCGGTGAAGAAGCCGGTCGACTCGATCACCACGTCGGCGCCGAGGTCGCCCCAGGGCAGCGCGCCGGGATCGCGCTCGGAGAGGACTTTGAGCTGATCGCCATCGACGTTGATGACGTCGCCGTCGACCGAGACCTCGCCCGGGAAGCGCCCCAGGATCGAGTCGTACTTGAGCAGGTGGGCGAGCGTCGCCGGGTCCGTGAGGTCGTTGACGGCGACGAAGTCGATGTCCGCGCCCGCTGCCTTCGCGGCCCGGAAGACGTTGCGCCCGATGCGTCCGAAACCGTTGATGCCGACCTTCACAGCCATGAACTCATTCCTCCTGGATTCGTTTGGGTAAGCGATCCTATGGACTCGGCACTGCGGGCTCCGCGCTAGTCGGAGCCGATGGTGATCTCGATCTCGTACCCGTCGGGGTCCTTGAGAAAGGCGGAGTAGGAGCCGGACCCGTGCGAGCGCTGCGCGCCCGGATCGCTGACGCTGACCCCGCCCGCTTTGAGGCCGTTCTCCCACGCCGCCTTGACCGCGACGATCCCGAGCGCCGAGAAGCTCAGCAGGCCGAAGCCGGGCTGGGGATCGTGCTTGCCGGAGACGAAGAAGACAGGCTTGGCGATGCCCCAGCCGATCGTCTGGTCCTGCTCGAAATGCCGTCGCCACCCCAAGGGGGCCAGCATCGAGTCGTAGAAGGCGGCGCTGCGGTCGAGGTCGCCGACCTCCAGGAGGACGTGGTGGAGCATTGAGGTGGAGAGGCTATAGGAGGACTCTCCCGGAATGACCGCGGGCCGGACGAGGTCGAATCGACGACCGCTCCGGCCATTTGCTCCGCATAGCGGTTCAAAGGACCGGCGGACCTCGAGCGCCTCAGCCCGAGCGCGGGGGCCAGCGGAAGAACTTGACCGCGAGGAGGAGGCCGGCGAGGCCCCAGAGGGCGACGACGGCGAGGTTCTCCCAGGCGACGGCGGGGCCGGCGGCGGGGACGTAGGCGTCGAAGAAGGCCTCGAAGAAGTGGCGGACCGGGAAGAGGTCGGCGAAGGCGATCACGCCGTCGGGCAATTGGTCTTCGGGGATGAAGACGCCGGAGAGGAAGTAGAGCGGCAGCAGCATCGCGTTGACGATCGCGGCGGCGGCGTCCTGGGAGGGGATCAGCGCGGTGAGGGCGATGCCGAGGCAGCAGAAGGCGGCGGCGCCGACGGTGAGGACGAGGAGGATCGCCGGCAGGCGCCCCCAGGGGAGCTCGACGCCGTAGAGGACGCCGCCGATCGCCGCCAGCAGGGCGAGCATCATCAGCGCGACGATGATCGAGTTGCCGATCCGGCCGGCGATGAAGACCCAGGGCGGCATCGGGGTGCCGCGGCCGCGCTTGAGCCGGCCGTCTTCACGGGCGATCACCAGGGTCATCGCCAGCGTCTGCATCGTCGCCGAGATGATCGCCAGCGACATGATCGCCGGCACGTAGTAGCTGGTCGCCTCAACCCCGCCGCGGACGTCGACCGTCTCGCCGTCGAAGACGACGGCGAGGATGAGGAAGACGATCACCGGGAACATCACCGTGAAGAAGACCGAGGCGGGGTTGCGCCAGAAGGCCTTCTGGTCGTAGCGGAACTGGTGGCCGACGAGGGCGAGGCCGTTCATCGGCGACCGCCCTCCGCGGGCGCCCCGGCGGCTTCCGCCTCAGCGGCGGCGGTCAGCTCCAGGTAGACGTCCTCGAGCGAGGGCCGGGTCACTTCCAGGCCCTCCAGGGCCTCGCCGCGGGCGAGCGCCTCGCCGGTCAGCTCGTGCAGGGTCTGGACGGGCGTCGCCGTCTGCACCGTCACCTCGCGGCCGTCGCGCAGGTAGCGGATCGTCGTCTCGCCGCTCTCGCGCTCGCCGAGGTCCTCGGGCGTGCCGCGGGCGACGATCCGGCCGGCGGCGATGATCGTCACCCGGTCGGCGAGCCGCTGCGCCTCGTCCATGTAGTGGGTGGTGAGGAAGACGGTCTTGCCGAGGTCACGGAGGCCCGCGATCACCTCCCAGGCCTGGCGCCGGGCGGAGGGGTCGAAGCCGGTGGTGGGCTCGTCGAGGAAGAGCAGCTCGGGGTCGCCGATCAGCGCCATGCCGACGTCGAGCCGCCGCTGCTGCCCCCCGGAGAGCCGGCTCGTCCGCTCGTCTGCCTTGCCCTCGAGCCCGATCAACGCGATCACGTCCTCGGTCGGCCGCGGCGCCCGGAAGTACCCCGCGTAGAGATCGAGCGACTCCCGCACCGTCAGGTAAGGATCGAGCCGTCCGCTCTGCAACACGATCCCGATCCGCTCCCGCCAATCCCGCCCCGCCCGCTCCGGATCCTCCCCCACCACCGCCACCTCTCCCCCACTCCGCTTGCGGTACCCCTCGAGAATCTCAACGGTCGTCGTCTTCCCAGCCCCGTTAGGAC
>DASZDI010000380.1:0-2880 GCA_035942135.1 Solirubrobacterales bacterium
TTCTCGGCGGAACTGAGAAAGGCGCAGAGACCACGGGCCGGCTGGTCGCGCTCGAGTCGTCCACGGAGCAGGTGGGCGAGGACACCCTGATCGTGGCCCGGTTCAAGGAGTGGTGAGTTGTTCACCGGGCTGATCCAGGACGTCGGCACCGTCGAGTCCGTCGACCGCGGGGACGACGGCGCTCGGCTGCGTGTCTCCACCCGCCTCGGCGCCGAGCTCGCCCTCGGCGACTCGATCGCCGTCAATGGCTGCTGCCTCACCGCGACCGCCGCCGACGCGACCGGCTTCGAGACCGAGGCGATGAACCAGACCCTCCAGGTGACCGCGCTCGGCGCGGTCGAGCGGGGGAGCCGCGTCAACCTCGAGCTCGCGATGCGCGCCGACGACCGGCTCGGCGGCCACATCGTCCAGGGCCACGTCGACGGCCTCGGCACCGTGCTCGCGAGCGATGACGACGGCTTCGCCCGCCGGGTCCGGGTCGAGCTGCCGCCGCAACTGCTCCGCTACGTCGTCGACAAGGGCTCGATCACGCTCAGCGGTGTCAGCCTCACGGTCGCCGAGATGGGCGACGCCTGGGCCGAGGTCTCCCTCATCCCCGAGACCCTGGAGCGAACCAACCTCGGCGAAGCGGGGGCGGGAAGCAAGCTGAACGTCGAGTGCGACATCGTTGCCAAGTACGTCGAGCGATTGGTGGCACCATTCGCCGGAAAGGAGCAGGCGTGAGCCGAATGGCGGAGACCCAGCGACAAGACGAGGCAAAGGCGGCGGGCGAGAGCCCGTTCGCGACGATCGAGGAGGCGATCGAGGAGATCCGCGCCGGTCGCATGGTCGTCGTCTGCGACGGCGAGGACCGCGAGAACGAGGGCGACCTGGTGATGGCCGCCCAGTTCGCCACCCCCGAGGCGGTCAACTTCATGGCCAAGGAAGCGCGCGGGCTGATCTGCCTGGCGCTGACCGCGAAGCGCTGCGAACGGCTGGGGCTGAACCTGATGACGGCGAAGAACGAGGCGCCGCTGGAGACCGCCTTCACGGTCACCATCGAGGCCGCGGGGGGGGTCAGCACCGGGATCTCGGCCCACGACCGCGCCCACACGATCCAGGTCGCGATCGACCCCGAATCGGGGCCGCGCGACATCGTCGTCCCCGGCCACATGTTCCCGCTGCGGGCCAAGGAGGGCGGCGTGCTGGAGCGCACCGGCCACACCGAGGCCAGCGTCGACCTCGCCCGGCTCGCCGGGCTGACGCCCGCCGGGGTGATCTGCGAGGTGATGAACGACGACGGCACGATGGCCCGCGTCCCGGACCTGATCCCGTACTGCGAGAAGCACGGCCTGAAGATGATCACCGTCGCCGAGCTGATCGCCTACCGCCGCCGCACCGAGAAGCTGGTCGAGCGCGTCGTCGGGACCGCCCTGCCGACCGCCTTCGGCGACTTCACCGCGGTCGGCTACCGCTCCCTGGTCGACGACAAACACCACGTGGCGATGGTCAAGGGCGAGGTCGACGGAGCGGAGGACGTGCTCGTCCGCGTCCACAGCGAGTGCCTCACCGGCGATGTCTTCCACAGCATGCGCTGTGACTGCGGCGAGCAGCTGGAAGCGGCGCTCTCGATGATCGAGCGCGAGGGCCGCGGCGTCCTCCTCTACCTCTCCCAGGAGGGACGGGGGATCGGCCTGCTCAACAAGCTCAAGGCCTACAAGCTGCAGGAGGAGGGGGCCGACACGGTCGAAGCCAACCTCAAGCTGGGCCTGCCCGCCGACCTGCGCGACTACGGCATCGGCGCCCAGATCCTCGGTGACCTCGGCCTGACCAGCATCCGCATCCTCACCAACAACCCGAAAAAGATCGTCGGCCTCGAGGGCTACGGCCTCTCGGTCAGCGAGCAGGTGCCGATCGAGTCGGTCCCCAACACCCACAACGAGGCCTACCTGCGCGCCAAGCGCGACAAGATGGGCCACTCCCTGCACCACCAGGGCCTCGCCCTCGACGAGGAGATGATCCACGACGAGGAGGAACGCGACGCCAGGGACGGCAGGGGCCACGCCGGGGAAGTCGATGGCTGAGGCGGGGGCCTTCCTGGAGGAGTTCCGGGACGAGGAGAAGGCGAAGCTGGCGGAGCTCGAGTTCGCGGTCATCGTCGGCCGCTTCTACGAGGACCTGGCGCAGCGGCTGGTCAGCGGGGCCAAGGCCGGGTTCGAGCTGGCCGGGGTGCCGCCGGCGAACGTCCACGAGCACTCGGTCCCCGGCGCCTACGAGCTGCCTTTCGCCGCCAACGCCTTCATCGACGGCATCCGCCGGCGCAACGCCCGCCAGAGCGGCGGCCCCGAGGTCGGCGGCGTCGCCTGCCTCGGCGTCGTCATCCGCGGCGAGACCGACCACTACGACTTCGTCTGCGCCGAGGCCGCCCGCGGCATCCAGGACGTGCAGCTGGCGACCGGCGTCCCCTGCGCCTTCGGCGTCATCACCTGCGACACCATGGACCAGGCCCTGGCCCGCTCCGGCGGCGACAAGCGCGACCAGGGCCGCAACGCCGCCCTGACGATCGCGCGGATGGCCCTGCTCAAGCGTCAGCTGGGCTGACTCGGTACCATCCCCGATCCTTATGGCCAAGGTATGCCACAGCTGCGGCAAGGGACCGGCGTTCGGCCAGTCCCGAAGCCACTCGATGGTCGCGACCAAGCGCCGCTTCGATCCGAACCTCCAGAAGGTCCGGATCCAGGAGAACGGCAGCCCCCTCCGCGCCTACGTCTGCACTCGCTGCCTCAAGGCCAACAAGGTCGTCAAGGCTTCCTGAGCCCGGCTGACCGGCGCCATGCGCCACCCGGCTCTTCGCAAGTAGCTCCGCTACCAGCTCATCACCGTGCGGCGCCTTGCTTGGTC
>DASZDI010000381.1:0-4076 GCA_035942135.1 Solirubrobacterales bacterium
GAGCCATGAGATCCAGCCGCATCTGCATCTCCTCGGAGAGGGCATCCATCGCAGCCGGGGTTGCAGGCTGGAGAACGGAGAACTTCGACGCCGGGGGTTCGACCGGAGCGGAGGTCGCATCCGTCGACTGAGAAGCCAGGATCAAAGCGACCGCGCCCAAGCCTAAGGCCACGGCAAAAGCGAGAATGCCCAGGGGCTTACGACTCATATGAAGCATGTTCAGCAATCCTCCTTAGCCATGTGCACCGTCGCCGGTGATAGAGCGAGCGCCGCTCGCCCCGTGACGCGTAAAGAGATATCCAGGGGCGCATGTACGTATTGGTGTAACCGCCGAGTCGAGTGACTCGTGATCAAGGTCATTTATTTGTACTCCACATCGACTCGGAAGGGATCAGCGAAGAGCCTGAAAGCGAAGTAGCGCCCGCAACTTTCCGTGTGCGGAGCGGTTAGCGTGCTCGTATGCGGAGACACGGAAGCCTCACGATCGCGATCTGCCTGGCGGTGCTGGCCGTCGGCCTGATCGGCGCCCCTGCCGCCTCGGCCTTCGAGGAGATCGGCAACCCCTGCGTCGGCGACGCGACCGAACCCGACACGACGATGCTCGGGCTCTCCAACCAGACCAGCGAGCCGTTCATGCAGCCGGTGGTGCCGCCGGAACACAAATTCGTGATCACCCGCTGGCGGGCCCAGGTCGGGGCGGGGATCGGCCCGTTGGCGCAGCAGCTGGTCGCCTCGCACCAGGTGGGAGAAGAAGACGACCTCAAGGTCGGCGAAAGCGCGATCGAGACGCTGGTCCCGGGGAGCAACGAATTCGCCACCCGCATCCCCGTCTCCGAATACGACCACATCGGCCTGCGCGGGCCGGAGGAGACGCTGATCTGCAACCACCCGATGAACACCGCCGGGAGGGTGAAAGGCGCCTGGGCGACCGGCGAGGCGCGCCACTTCGAAGTGCTGGTCCACGTCGGCGTGCCGGCCGTGGCGCGGGTCGAGCGCGATGCCGACGGCGACGGCTATGGGGACGAGACGCAGGACCAGTGCCCGAGCTCCGCCTACTCCCAGGGCCCGTGCCTCAGCGTCACCATCGACAGCCGGGTCGTGAAGGTCCGGCGCGGAGCGATCCTGGTCGAAGCGGCGACCAACGTCGACACGCGGGTGGAAGTGCGGGGCCAGGCCATCTGGCCCCGGTGGGGGCGCTCTTTGAAAGGCGTCCCGCCGCGGATCGTCGCCCTCAACGGCGGCATCCAGCAGATGGCGCCGGGGGCGGCCGCGGTGTTCCGGGTCCCCTTGCCCAAAGCGGCGATCAAACGGCTCAACAGGACGCGCCCCCGCGAACGCCTCAAGGTGACCCTGTCGGTGGTCCGCCTCGACCGCCTCTCGGAACTGCCGGGCAGGGTGACCAAGACGCTGACCGTGAAGCTACCCGGGCGCGAACGCCGCTCCGCCCAGCGGTAGCTCAGGCGGCGCCGGCGACCAGGGTTGCCATCAGCTCGGCGGCCCCTTCGTCATCGAGGCCCTGGGCGCGGGTGAGGTCCTGCCAGGTGCGGAAGGCGAGCGCGTGGCCGATCGCGGCGCGGGCGCGCTTGGCGGCATTGCCGCGCAGGCCCCTCCCCTGCATCAGCACCTTGACGGCCTCGTCGAGGAAGGCGCGGAAGGCGCCCATCAGCTCGTCGACCACCGCGACGGTGGGCGCGTCGCGGAGGAGCTTGTCGAGCATCTCCTCGGTCCGCCGGTAGTAGGCGTAGAGCTCGGCGAGGGCGGTTTCGAGGCGCTCGTCGGGGTCGGCGACCGCGGCCCAGCCGCCGATGTCCGGCGGCGGGTTGGCTTCGGCCCAGTGGGCGGAGCAGGCGCCGAAGAGGGCGCGCTCGTCGGGGAAGTGTCGGTAGAGGGTCGAGCGACGGACGCCCGCGTGCTCGGCGACGGCGCTCATCGTCGTCTGCGCGGGGCCGAGGGAGCCGTGCAGCTCGACCGCGCTTTCGGTGATCCGCAGCCGCGTCTGCGCCTCGGCTTCGGCGCGGCGCTTCTTCTCGTATTTCCGTTTTCGGTCGGACATAGGTGTACGGCGAATGTTGACAGATGCCGGTGGATGTGTCTATGCTTTTCGCAAGACAGTGATGTTCAACGAAAAGGAGATGGCGATGGCAACGGTGATCGGTCCCGGCGACGGCAAGGCGGGCTTCCTCGGCAGCATCGGGGTGCGGTTCATGATCGACGGCGAGGACGCGGGCGGGGACTTCTCCCTGGTCGAACACCCGCTCTCGGCGCGGGCGCTGGCGGCGCCGCTGCACCGGCACACCCGCGAGGACGAGTACAGCTTTGTGCTCGCGGGGCGGATGGGTGGGCTGCTCGGCGACGACGTGGTCGAGGCGGGCCCCGGCGACCTCGTCTTCAAGCCGCGCAACGAGTGGCACACCTTCTGGAACGCCGGCGACGAGCCCTGCCGGATCCTCGAGATCATCGCCCCGGCCGGCTTCGAGCACTTCTTCGAGGAGCTGGTCGACATGGGCGGCGTGCTGAACGCGGCCCCCGAGGAGGTGGCGGCGCTGAACGACCGCTACGGCCTGGAGATGAAACCGGAGACCGTGCCGGAGCTGCTGGAGCGCTTCGGGCTGCGGGTCGGGGAGCCGGTGGAGACGGCGCTCCAGCTCGCTTGACCCGTCTCTGACCCAGCAAATTGCGGGGGTCGAATACGGATCGGGTAGCCGCTTAGCGCTGCTACCCTGCGCAGGTAGGCAGCGTGTCTGCCTGCGCGTCCGTCTTCAACCGCCCAGCGAGGAAACGCGCTTTTGACTCCCGATCAGCGGCCTTGGATCGACCGCGACGGGCCGCATGACGAATGCGGCGTCTTCGGTGTATATGCGCCCGGCCACGAGGTGGCCCGCCTCGCCTACTTCAGCCTCTACGCGCTGCAGCACCGCGGCCAGGAGTCGGCGGGGATCGCCACCTGCGAGGGCGGGATGATCACCACCCTGCGCGACGCCGGGCTCGTCTCCCAGGTCTTCGACGAGGAGAAGCTGCGGGCGCTCGAGGGGGGCATGGCGATCGGCCACGTCCGCTACTCGACCACCGGCGGCGGCTCCTGGGAGAACGCGCAGCCGATCTGGCGCGACGACGGCCGCGAGGTCGCCCTCGCCCACAACGGCAACCTCACCAACGCGGTCGAGCTCTGGGGCGAGCTGAAGGAGCAGGGGCTCGACTTCCGCGGCACCTCCGACTCGGAGATCATCGCCGCCCTGCTCTCCTCCCACGACGGGAAGATGATCGAGGACGCGGTCGAAGACGTGATGCCGCGGCTGCGGGGCGCCTTCTCGACCGTGGTGATGACCAAGCGGGCGATCGTCGCCTTCCGCGACCCGCACGGGATCCGCCCGCTCAGCCTCGGCCGCCTCGACGACCGCTTCGTCGTCGCCTCCGAGAGCTGCGCCTTCGACATCATCGGCGCCAAGCTGATGCGCGAGGTCCACCCCGGCGAGATGGTCTCGCTGACCGAGCGCGGGCTGGAGACGCGCCAGGTGGTGAAGACCGACCGCCGCGCCAGCTGCGTCTTCGAGCACATCTACTTCTCCCGCCCCGACAGCCGGCTCGAGGGCAAGGTCCTGCAGCAGGCGCGCGGGCGGATGGGCGAGATCCTCCACCGCGAGTCGCAGGTCGAGGCCGACCTGGTGATCGCGGTGCCGGACTCGGGCAACCCGGCCGCGGCCGGGTTCGCGCGCGCCTCCGGGATCCCGCGCGACGACGGCCTGATCAAGAACCGCTACGTCGCCCGCACCTTCATCCAGCCCGGCCAGGAGCTGCGCAAGCACGGCCTGCGGCTGAAGTTCAACCCGCTGCCGGAGAGCGTCGCCGGGCAGCGCCTGGTCGTCGTGGACGACTCGATCGTGCGCGGCAACACGACCCGCCAGATCGTGCAGATGCTGCGCGACGCCGGCGCGCTCGAGGTGCACCTGCGGATCTCCGCGCCGCCGATCCGCTACCCCTGCCACTACGGCGTCGACATGTCGACCTCGGAGGAGATGGTCGCTCACGGCCGCACGGTCGAGGAGGTCGCGAAGGAGCTCAACTGCGACTCGCTCGCC
>DASZDI010000382.1:0-7903 GCA_035942135.1 Solirubrobacterales bacterium
TCCACCCTGGCGATCAGCTGCGCGTCGAGCGAGGCGGCGACCGAGGTCAGTGCCGTCGAGGCGGCCGCGGCGGCGTCGTTCCAGCCGCGGAAGGCGCAGACCAGAACGGGCGAGCGGAGGTGCGGCAGGTCGCCTTCCCAGGTGAGTGAGTCCACGCTTCTGAGCGTAGACCATGCACCCCGGCGTTCCCTTAAGGAGCGGAGCGGGCGCGGTGCCCCCGCTGGGCCGCCATGAACAGGGCGAGAGCGGCGAAGGAGAGCTGCAGGGCGCGTTCGGAGACGTTGTTGGAGACGACGACGCCGACCAGGACACCGAGGGGAGAGAGGGCGCCGATCAGGAGCGCCTCGCGGAGGCGGACGTTGCCGTAGCCGTTCTGCCGGTAGGCGCCGACGAGAGCGACGAGGACGATCATCAGCAGCGAGGTCGACTCCGCCTCGACCTGGGTCAGCCCGAAGAAGATCGTCATCGCCGGGACGAAGAGGACACCGCCGCCGACCCCGACGAGGCCGCCGGTGAGCCCCCCGGCGAGGCAGAGCAGCACCGCCGCGAGCTCGCTCACGCCGACCGCCCGCTCACGAGAGGATCAGCTCCACCGCGATCCCGACCAGCAGCAGGGCGAAGAGGTAGGAGACGGCGCGCTGCGGGATCCGCTGCTGGATCGCGGTGCCGAGGACGACGCCGACGATCGCCGGGATCGCCAGCAGCAGGCCGGTGCCGAGGTGGACGTTGCCGTAGGCCCCGCCCTGCACGAGCGCGCCGAGCAGGCCGATGAGGACGATCGCGGCGAGGCTGGTGCCGGTGGCGAGGCGCTCCCCGTAGGCGAACCAGAAGATCAGCAGCGGCACGATGATCGTCCCGCCCCCGACCCCGAAGAGGCCGCTGAAGGCGCCGGCGAGAGTGCCGATCGCCGCCAGCTTCCAGAGACCGTGATCCGGCGTCGCGCTGGCGGCAGGCATCTCGCGATACTAGAGCCGTGCCCCACGACCCAGAGAGCGGGGGCGGCGACTGGGCGGCGCGCCTGGAGCCGCTCCGCAGCGAGCCCGGCCGCACGGCGGTCCTTACCGACGTCGACGGCACCCTGGCGCCGATCGTCGAGCGGGCCGAGGACGCGGCGGTGCCGGCGGCGGCGCGCGAGGCGCTGGCGGCGCTGAGCGAGCGCTACGCGCTGGTCGGCTGCATCTCCGGCCGGCGGGCCGAGGAGGCGCGGCGGCTGGTCGGCCTCGACTCGCTCGCCTACGCCGGCAACCACGGGCTGGAGCTGCTGATGCCGGGGGAGGACTCGCCGCGGCCCGATCCCTCGATCGAGGGGCGGGAGAGCGAAGCCGCCGACTTCCTCGCCACGGTGGACGGCGAGCGGCTCGCGGCGGTCGGCCTGCGCCGGGAGGACAAGGGGCCGATCCAGGCGCTGCACTGGCGCGGCAGCGCGGACGAGGCGGCGGCTGAGAGCCGCGCCCACGAGATCGTGATCGAGGCCGGCCATGCGGGGCTGGAACCGCGCTGGGGGCGCAAGGTGCTGGAGCTGCGCCCGGAGGGGGGCGGCGGCAAGGACGGCGCGGTGGCCTCGCTGCTCGCCGACGAGCGGCTCGACCGCGCCACCTACGCGGGCGACGACCGCACCGACCTCGACGCCTTCCGCCGACTGCGACAGCTGCACGAGGAGGGGCGCCTGACCGCCGCGGTCTGCGTCGGGGTGCTCTCGGCGGAGGCGCCGGCCGAGCTGGCGGAAGAGTCGGACCTGACCGTCACCGGCCTCGACGGCTGGCTGGCGATCCTCGAGTGGCTGGCGGACGCCGGGGACTGACGGGGACCTGGCGATGCCCTACACCGACCTGCTCCGCGCCAGCGTCTTCATCACCGCCGCCGAGGCGACCGTGCTCGGCGCGATCACCGCGCTCGCCGCCAACCGCGACGGCGAGACGACGATCGCCCTCGTCGCCGGCGTCTGGTGGCTGGTCTCGCTCGGGATCGGCGTCTACCTCGGCCGCCCCCACCGCGCCGCGGCCGACGTCCGCGACGCGCTCGCCCGCGCCCGCACCGCCACCTCGCTGCCGGATCAGACCCCGGCCCGGATCGCCTTCACCCGCCTCTGGCCGATCGCCGTCACCGCGATCTTCGCCGGCGGCCTCGGCGTCTTCTTCCCCGGCGTCGCCGCCGTCGGCGCCGGCTACGCCCTGATCGTCTCCCTCGCCTGGCACACCCGCGAGGCCGCCGTCCTCGGCATCGAGCACCGCGACGGCGTCAAGTTCTACGTCCTCCCCACCCCGGCGCTGCGGCCGGTGGAGCTCGTTCGCGCGCCGGGCCTGCGCAGCGACCGGGCTTTGACCTCCTGAGAAATGGAGGTGCTCCGGTCATTTGAACCGCTATGAGGAACAAAGGACCGGAGCGATAGTCGCTTCCTCTGCTTGCACCGCTATACGGGATAAACAGAGGAAGCAGCGCCTCAGGCCTTCAGCAGCTTCTTGAGCTCAGGCCAGCCGCGGGTGTTGACGACGTCGGCGGCGGTGAGCCAGGCGCGGCGGGCGGTGGCGACGGCGTAGGCCATGTTGTCGAGGGTGTCGACGCCGTGGGCGTCGGTGTTGAGGACGATCTTGACGCCGACTTCTTTGGCGAGGCGGGCGTGGAGGTCGGAGAGGTCGCGGCGGTTGGGGTTGCCGTTGACCTCGATCGTCGTGCCGGTGCGGGCGGCCGCCTCGACGACCGCCTCGACGTCGATCCCGTAGGGCTCGCGGCGGCCGATCAGGCGGCCGGTGAGGTGGCCGATGCAGTCGACGTCGGGGTTCTCGATCGCGCCGAGGACGCGTTCGGTCATCTGCTTTTCGGAAACCGAGAAGGAGGTGTGGACGCTGGCGACGACCCAGTCGAGCGCGGCGACCAGGTCGTCGGGGTAGTCGAGCGCGCCGTCGAGGCCGATGTTGATCTCCGACCCGACCAGGAGGCGGAAATCGTCATCGCCGTCAGACGCGTTCCAGGCGCGCACCTCCTCGATCCGCTCCCAGAGCCGCTCGGCGGTGACGTGGTCGCCGAAACCGTGACTGGCCGAGTGGTCGGTGATCGCCAGGTACTCGTAGCCCCGCTCGCGGGCGGCCTCGGCCATCTCCGCGAGGCTGTTGCGCCCGTCGGAGAGGGTGGTGTGAGAGTGGAGGTCGCCGCGGACGTCGCCGATCTCGACCAGCTTCGGCAGCTTGCCTTCGCGCGCCGCCTTCAGCTCGCCGCGGCCCTCGCGCAGCTCCGGCTCTATATATGAGTAGCCGAACCGCTCGTAGACCTCGGCCTCGGTCGCGCAGGCGGTGACGTCGCCGCTCTCGGTCTCGGTGATGCCGTGCTCGGAGACCGAGAGGCCGCGGGCGACCGCCTCTTCGCGCAGCTGCACGTTGTGGGCCTTGGAGCCGGTGAAGTGCTGGAGCAGGTTGCCGAAGTTGGCGGGCGGGACGATCCGCAGGTCGACCGAGACGCCGTTGTGGGTCTGCGCGCGGACGCCGTTCTCGCTCGGACTGCCGGCGGCGGCGATCAGCGGATGGCCGGCGAGGTGCTCGGCGAGCGCGGCCGGCTCCTCGGCGGTGGCGATGATGTCGATGTCCTTGCAGGTCTCGGCCCAGCGGCGGGCGGAGCCGGCGATCTCGACCCGGTTGGCGGCCGGGTGCTCGCGCAGCGCCGCGGCCAGCTCCTCGGCGATCGGCTTCACCTTCGAGAGCAGCAGACGGCCCGGCCCCTCCCCCGGCTCGCCGAGCCGCTCCAGCGCCGCGAGAATGTTCTCCTCGGCCTTCGGCCCGAGCCCTTTGACGTGGCGGACCTTCTCCGCCTCGGCGGCGGCCTTGAGGTCCTCCATCGAGCAGATCTCCAGCTCCTCGAACAGCCGCCGCGCCGTTTTCGGGCCGACGCCGGGCACCCGGGTCACCTCGATCAGCGTCGGCGGGAACTTCGCCTTCAGGCGCGTCGCCGCCGGGATCTCACCGGTCTCGATCAGCGCGTCGATCTTCTCCGCCAGCGTCTTGCCGACCCCCGGGACCTCGGCCGCCCGCCCCTGCGCGGCCAGCTCGGCGACGGAGAGGGGGCTCTCGCGGATCGCCTTGGCGGCGGTGCTGTAGGCGAGCACCCGGTATTTGACCGCCCCGTCGAGCTCGTAGAGGATGCCCAGCTCTTCCAGGGCGGCGGCGATCTCGGCGTTGGTCACGTGGGGAACTTACCCGGCGCCGATCCGGGCCCGCCGGGGCGATCCGGAATAGCATCGCCGCGATGACCGAGTCCGCCGCCGGGCCCGCCTGGCTGGTCCTGCCGACCTACAACGAGGCCGAGAACGTGGAGCCGCTGGTCGAGGCCGCCCGCCGCCGGCTGCGGCCCTCGGCCCAGGTGCTGATCGTCGACGACAGCTCCCCCGACGGGACCGGGCGGATCGCCGACCGCCTCGCCGAGCGGCACGAGAACGTCCACGTCCTCCACCGCTCCCGCAAGGAAGGGCTCGGGCCCGCCTACATCGCCGGCTTCCGCCTCGCGCTGGAGCGCGGCGCCGGCCTCGTGCTCGAGATGGACGCCGCCTTCTCTCACGACCCTGCCTACCTGCCGCGGCTGCTCGACGCCGCCGAGCGCGCCGACGTCGTGCTCGGGTCGCGCTACGTGCCGGGCGGCGGCGTCAGCGACTGGGGACCGCTGCGGCGGGCGGTCAGCCGCGGTGGCAGCTCCTACGCGCGGCTGGTGCTCGGGGTCGAGGTCCGCGACCTCACCGGCGGCTTCAAGTGCTTCCGGCGCGAGGTGCTGGAGGCGATCGACCTCGACTCGATCAGGACCCGCGGCTACGCCTTCCAGGTCGAGATGACCTACCGCGCGATCCGCCTCGGCTTCGAGGTCGTCGAGGTGCCGATCATTTTTCGCGAGCGCCGGGTAGGGACATCGAAGATGGACCTCTCGATCGTGGCCGAGGCCGTTTGGCGCTTACCCCTGCTGCGCTTCGGCCGAGGCCAGGTCGAGGGTGCTCCATCTGCCTCTGGCGAGGGGCGCTATACTTTATGAAGTATTGAGCTGAAACTTCGACCGGGAGAGACCAGTGACTGGCAAACTGACGGACGTAACCGACGCCACCTTCAAAGCTGACGTGCTGGAGGCCGATGGCCCTGTGCTCGTCGACTTCTGGGCACCCTGGTGCGGTCCCTGCCGCGTCGTCCACCCGGTCCTCGAGGAGATCGACGGCGAGCGCGACGACCTCAAGATCGTCTCGATCAACGTCGACGAGAACCAGCAGACGGCGGCCCAGTACGAGGTCCTCTCGATCCCGACGATGATCCTCTTCAAAGACGGCGCGATCGCGAAGAAAATCGTCGGCGCGATGCCGAAGCGCCGCCTCGAGGCCGAGCTGGAGCCGGCGCTCGCCTAGCGACGCCGCTCCCGCACCCATGCCGTTCGTTCACGTCCACTGGTACGAGGGCCGCTCCGACGAGCAGAAGGCGGAGATCGCCAAGCGGATCGAAGAGGCCCTCGTCGAGGTGGCGGGCGTCTCCCCCGACCACTGCTGGGTGAAGTTCGAGGACTCCTCGAAAGCCGACTTCATCATCGGCGAGAAGCCGCGGGACTAGGCCGCGGTCGCCGAGGCGGCCGAGTCGCCGACCTCGACGGTTATCGGCCGGTCAGGCGCAGCCAATGCCGCTTCTGCGGCCGCGAGCAGCGCTTCGGAGTCGAGCCCCAGTCGATCAGCGGCGCGCTTCAAAAGATCGAGGTGAGCCGCAGGATTAAGCAACTCGATACTTGCGACGCGTCCTTTCCGCGTGTCGACGTGGCAATAGAGGCGATCGACCTCGACAGCGCCATCGCACAGCCCGGGACCCAGAAGCTGGATGAGAAGAGCATCTGCCCTGCTGTCGTAGTCCGCTTTCACCACCGCTCCCTTCGAAAGATGGTCACGATCAAGTCAGGCTCGTCCTGCGCAACGACCGCGCAAATCGGAATACCCCGGACAACTCCAAGATACAGCGGCTTTCCGTCCTCATCGCGCTCAATCGCATCCGGGTCGGAGATCATCGCTTCGACCTCCCGCTGAGTCATCGGGAGCCCTCGCAATTTGTTCTTCGCGTGTCGACTCAACTCCACGCCTGTTTAAGGCGTGGAGGCGATGATCTCTCCCCCCTTAGACCCGGCTGACGCCGATTTTGAGGTCGCGGCCGTCGATCTTGGCGGCGGCGCCGTTGGCGATGCCGTCGTAGGAGACGGAGGTGGCTAGGACCTCATTGGCGAGGTAGTCCTGGTGGGCCTGGGCTGCTGCGAGCAGGTCGGCGTCGCCGCTGAGGCTGAGGTCGATGCGGTCGGTGATCTCCAGGCCGGCGTCTTTGCGGGCGATCTGGACGGCGTGGACGATCTCGCGGGCGAGGCCCTCGCGGCGGAGCTCGTCGTCGAGCTCGAGCTGGAGGGCGACGGCGTGGCCGGCCTCGGCCTCTACCTCGTAGCCCTCGAGGGGCTGCAGGGCGAGGGTGACGTCGTCGGGGCCGAGGGTGTGGTCGGTGCCCTCGATCGAGATCCCGATCTCACCGCCCTCGGCGAGGACGGCGGCGACGTGGGCGGCGTCGAGGGACTCGACCGCAGCGGCCACCTGGGGCATCTTCTTGCCGAAGCGGGGACCGAGCGCGCGGTAGTTGGGCTTGGCGCTGTAGCTGACCAGCTCCGAGGTGTCGCTGACGAAGTCGAGCTCCTTGACGTTGAGCTCGGCGGTGACGAGGGCGGCGCGGGCTTCGATCGCGGCGCGCTCGGCGTCGTTGGCGACGATCACCGCCCGACGCAGGGGCTGGCGGACCTTCGCCTTCGCCTGGGCGCGGGCGGCGCGGCCGAGCTCGACGGTGAGGCGGACCGCCTCCATCCCCTGCTCGAGGTCGGGGTCGGAGAGGGCGGTGTCGACCTCGGGGAAGTCGCGCAGGTGGACCGAGCCGTCGGCCGACTCGCCGGCGCCGCTGAGGTTGCGGTGGACCTCGTCGGCGAGGAAGGGGGTGAACGGCGCCAGCATCGCCACCGTCTCCAGCAGGCAGTGGCGCAGGGTCGCGAAGGCGGCGCGGTCGCCGTCCCAGAAGCGGCGGCGGGAGAGCCGCACGTACCAGTTGGAGAGCTCCTCGACGAACTCGGCGATGGCGCGGCCGGCGGCGGTGCAGTCGTAGGCGTCCATCCGCTCGCGCACGGTCACGGTCGTCGCCTGCAGGCGGGAGAGCGCCCAGCGGTCGAGGTCGATCAGGTCGTTGCGTGGTTCCTTTTGCACGCCATCGGTGCCGAAGGAACCACGGAAATCCTCGGGGCTCAGGTTCTCCGCATTCGCGTAGAGCACCCAGAACGAGTAGGTGTTCCAGAGGGTGAGGAGGAACTGGCGGACCGACGCGCCGACGGTGTCGACCGAGAAGCGGTAGCCGGCCCAGGGCTGCTGCGAGGTCAGGTAGTACCAGCGGAAGGCGTCGGCGCCATGGGTCTCGAGCACGTCCCAGGGGTCGACGACGTTGCCGCGGCTCTTCGACATCTTCTGGCCCTCGGGGTCGAGGATCAGCCCGAGGCAGACGCAGTTGCGGTAGCTGGAGGTGTCGAAGAGCAGGGTCGACTCGGCGAGCAGGGTGTAGAACCAGCCGCGGGTCTGGTCCTGGGCCTCGCAGATGTAGTCGGCCGGGAAGCGCTCCTCGAACTCCTCCTTGCCCTCGAAGGGGTAGTGGAACTGCGCGAAGGGCATCGCGCCGCTGTCGTACCAGGTGTCGATCACCGAGAGGACGCGGCGCATCTCGCCGCCGCACTTCTCGCAGTCGAGGACGACCTCGTCGATGTAGGGGCGGTGGAGGTCCTGCGGCACCTCGCCCCGCGCCCGCTCGCGCAGCTCGGCGACCGAGCCGGCGCAGAAGCGCCCGTCGCAGCCCTCGGCGGCGCACTCCCAGATCGGCAGCGGCGTCCCCCAGTA
>DASZDI010000383.1:0-9092 GCA_035942135.1 Solirubrobacterales bacterium
CGGGTCGAGGACGCTCATCGGGCCGGCCTCGCGGCGGCGCTGCTGCCGATCGTCAGCCGATCGGCCAAGGCCTCGATCGGCGAGGGGGGTCGCAGGCGCACCGAGATCGTCCCGCCCTCGACGGCGACCGAGACGTCGTCCTCCGCCCAGCCCGGCAGCGCCTCCCGCGCCGCCGCGGCGGCGGAGCCGCCGGAGGCCAGCGCCAGGGCACCGGCCTCGGCCGCGCCGTCGGCGAGCGTCATCGCATAGCCCGCCGCGAGCAGTTGCAGCGCGACCGCCGCCGCGAGCAACAGTGCGGGCAGTGCCGCCACCAGCTCCACCGTCGCCTGGCCGCGCTCATCCATCGCTCGGCTCCAAGCCGCTGCTGGCGCCCACCCGCACCTGCGGCAGGGCCGGGATCAACCGCGGCACCTCGACCCGCACCTCCACCCCGTCCTCGTCCTCCACCTTCGCCTCGCGGCGCAGGGAAGGCGGCAGCGCCGAGCGGGCGGCGGCCGAGGCGTCCCGACCGACCAGCGCCGCCCGCGCCCCCGCCCGCGCGGCCACGCTCGCTGACCAGAGCGCCTGGCCGGCGAGCGCGATCTGCGCCGCCGCCAGCACCGCCAGCAGCAGGAACGGGACCACCGCGACCAGCTCGACCGAAGCGGTCCCCTCCTCTCCACGCGCTGCGTTCTCTGCGGCTCCTGACGGCATGCGCCGACTCTCGCGAGCCGCGACGCACGCGTGGTGCGCAGATCGAAAATTCTTCGAGTCAGTTCCTCGACGGAACTGTCAACGGGCGGTTCCGTGGTTCCTTAGTCCGGATATAGGTGCCTAAGGAACCACGGAATTCCCCTCCGCCTCAGCTGTAGGTGTTCGCCTCCATCCAGACCCGCCAGATCCCTCCCACGGCCACGGCCAGCAGGAGGATCCAGAGGAGGGTGCCGCCGCCGCTGGCGAACATCTTGTCGCTGCCGGCGACGAGCAGGGCGAGGAGGCCGAAGGCGCCGTAGAGGATCGCGCGGCGGCTGTCGCTCAGGGTCGCCAGGGTCAGCTGGTTCTCGCGGCTGAGGCGGTAGATCATCCAGGCGATTCCCGCCAGCAGGCCCATCGTCAGCGCCGTGAGGATGGCGTCGGCGAAGTTGCTGCCGCCGGGCAGGAAGGCGACGAGCAGCGCCAGCAGCATCACGATGCCTACGTTGCGAGCGGTACGCACCCTCCCAGTGTACGTCGCTCCCGGCACCGCTCCCCCCTCGCGCCGGCCCCTACTTGCCGGTCATGACGACGATGCCGGCGATCAGCGCGGCGGCGACGCAGACCATCCCCAGCACCCCGACCGCTCCGGCCCCGGCCGCGGCCACGGGCCGTTCGTGGCGGCTCAGTTCGATGAACTGGCCCGCCCCCCAGATCCCGACCGAAAAGGCGAAGGTGACGCCGAGCCCGGCGACGACCGACGCCGCGATCGTCTGCAGCAGCTCGTCGGTGTGGACGATCGTCGCGATCATCCGCCCGCCGCCGTGACGGGAGCGCCCTGCCGGGCCCGCCGCGCGAAGGCGGCGGCGACCAGCGAGAGCGCTATCAGCGTGACCAGGATTGGCCCCAGGGCGCCATCGCCGAAGATCGCCGTGAAGCCGTAGGTGAGGGCGCCGATCGCCGCCGCCGCCGGCAGGGTCAGCAGCCAGGCGACGAAGATGTTGCCGGCGACGCCCCAGCGCACCGCCGAGAGGCGCTTGCCGGCCCCGGCCCCCATTACGCCGCCGTTGATCACGTGCGTGGTCGAGAGCGGGAAGCCGAAGTGGGTGGAGGAGAGGATCACCGCCGCGCCGGCGCCCTGGGCGGAGAACCCCTGCGCCGCGTCCATCTTGATGATCCGGGTGCCGGTCGTCTTGATGATCCGCCAGCCGCCGCTGTAGGTGCCGAGGGCGATCGCGGCGGCGGCGGAGAAGATCACCCAGAACGGCGGGTCGGCGTCGGGCCCGAGGTTCCCGTTGGCGATCAGGGCGAGGGTGATGATCCCCATCGTCTTCTGCGCGTCGTTGGTCCCGTGGGCCAGCGCCAGCAGCCCGCCGGAGACGATCTGCCCATAGCGGTAGCCGCGGGTGACGATGCCCGGCCGCTGTTTGCCGACGACCCGGTAGGCGATCCCGATCGCGACCCCGGCGACGAGGAAGGCGAGCAGCGGCGCGACGACGGCGGGGATCAGGACCTTGCCGATCACCCCGTCGGCGATAACCGCCTCGAAGCCCGCCGCCGCCACCGCCGAGCCGACGACGCCGCCGATCAGCGCGTGCGAAGAGCTCGAGGGCAGGCCGAAGTACCAGGTGATCAGGTTCCAGGCAATCGCCCCGATCAGCCCCGCGAAGACGATCGTCGGGGTGATGATTTCGGCATCGACGACGTCCTTGGCGACGGTCGCGGCGACGCTGATCGAGATGAAGGCGCCGACGAAGTTGAGGATCGCCGCGAAGGCGATCGCCACCTGCGGCCGCGCCGCCCCGGTCGAGATCGAGGTGGCGACGACGTTGGCGGTGTCGTGGAACCCGTTGGTGTAGTCGAACGCCAGCGCCGTCGCGATGACGATCCAGAGGATGATTTCCGCGCTCATGAGGTGGTGACGAGGCTCAGACGTTGCCAGGCAAGGACGCAGTGAGCGAAGCGTGCTCCGCACGTGAGCGAGCGAGGACGCAGCATGGCGACGTCTGAGCCCGTCACGAGTTCTTGATGACGATGCCCTCGATGATCTGCGCCGCGGTCTCGGTCGCGTCGATCGCCTCCTCGAGCACCGCGAACATGTCCTTCCAGCGGATCACCATCATCGGGTCGATCCCGTTGGAGAAGAGCGAGGCGACGGCGTCGCGGGAGATCCGGTCGCCGTCGTTCTCGAGCCGGTGGATCTCGATCCAGTATTTGTCGAGGTCCTTGAACGAAGGCAGGTTCTCCAGCCCGATCGCCAGCTGTTCGCAGGAGGCGACGAGGACTTTGGTCAGCGCCTGCGCCTGCTCCATCGGCGCCTCGATCTTGTAGAGGCCGAGGAAGTCGGCGGCCTCCTCGGTGAAGTCGACGATGTCGTCCATCTGCGTCGCCAGGGCGTAGATGTCCTCGCGGTCGATCGGCGTCACGAAGGTCGAGTTCAGCCGTTTGATGATCTCGTGGGTGATCCGGTCCCCCTCGCCCTCGGCCTCGACGATCTGCCGCGAGAGGCTCCCGGACTCCGGCCAGGTGTGCATCATCTCGTCGAGCAGACGAGCGGCGTGAAGGCTGTTCTGACCGGCCTCGATGAAGAGGTCGAAGAAGGTCCGGTCGCGAGGGAGAAGCGAGAAGCGAGCCACTGCGACGGCATCCTAATCAGGTGACAGGCGTCTGCGTCCCTCAGGCGGCGGAGGCGGCCAAATGCTCCGCAGCACGCGCGGAATGTCGGGCCAGGAGCTCTTCCTGGGCGTTGCGCGGCTCTTCCCCGTCCGGTTGCCGCCGGGCCCAGCATCCGTCGGAGCCGAGCTCCCAGGACCTGACGTTGTCGGCGAAGCAGCGCTCCAGCACGTCGAGCAGCTCCGCCTTCAGCGCCGCGTCCTCGACCGGGGCCACCAGCTCGACCCGGCTGTCGAGGTTGCGCGGCATCAGGTCGGCCGAGCCCATCAGCACCCGGGTCTCCTCGCCGCGGCGGAAGACGTAGACCCGCGAGTGCTCGAGGAAGCGGCCGAGGATCGAGCAGACGCGGATGTTCTCGGAGACCCCCTCCACCCCCGGCCGCAGGCAGCAGATCCCGCGCACGTTGAGGTCGATCCGCACCCCCGCCTGCGAGGCCTCATACAGCGCCTGGATACAGCGGGCGTCGACCAGCGAGTTCATCTTCAGGGCGATCCGGGACTCTTCGCCGGCCTTGTGGGCCGCGGCGGTGCTCTCGATCTCCTCGACGATCCGGTCGCGCATCGTCGTCGGCGAGACCAGCACCTTGCGGTACTCGGCCGGGCGCCCGTAGCCGGTGAGGAAGTTGAACATCTCGGCGACGTCGGCGCCGATGTCGTCGTCGACGGTGAAGAGGCCGAAGTCGGTGTACAGACGGGCGGTCGTCGGGTGGTAGTTGCCGGTGCCGATGTGGACGTACTCGCGCACCTGGTCGCCCTCGCGACGGGCGACGACGATCGCCTTCACGTGCGTCTTCAGGCCGGGGATGCCGTAGACGACGTGGACGCCCGCCTCCTCCAGCGACTTCGCCCAGTGGATGTTCGCCTCCTCGTCGAAGCGGGCCTTGAGCTCGACCATGCAGACCGCCTGCTTGCCGCGTTCGGAGGCGCGGGTCAGCGCCGGGACCAGCGGCGAGTCGTCGCTGGTCCGGTAGACGGTCTGCTTGATCGCCAGCACGTCGGGGTCGGCGACGGCCTGGGCGACGAAGCGCTCGACCGAGGTGTTGAAGGAGTCGTAGGGGTGGTGGACGAGCAGGTCGCGCCGGCGGATCTCGGCGAACATGTCGACCGGCTCGTCGTCCTCGCCGTGCAGCCGCGGCTGCGTGACCGGCGTCCAGGGCGGCCAGCGCAGCTCCGCGAAGCCCTTGACGTCGGCGATCGCGTCGAGGTCGGCGAGGTCGATCAGCCCCTCGACGTCGTAGACCTCGCGGTCTTCCAGTCGCAGCGCCGCGATCAGCTGCTCGCGCAGCTTCGGGTTCATGCCGGCGGCGATCTCCAGCCGCACGACCTCGCCGAAGCGACGGCGGCGGAGCTCGTCCTGAACCGCCTGCAGGAGGTCGTCGGCCTCGTCGGAGACGGTGAAGTCGGCGTCGCGGGTGACCCGGAAGTAGCCGTGGTCGATCACCTCGGTGCCGGGGAAGAGGGCGTCGAGGTTGGCGGCGATCACCTCCTCCAGGGGGACGAAGGCGGTGCCGTCGTCGCCGAGCGGGAGGAAGCGGCCGAGCAGCTCCTTCGGGACCTTGACCCGGGCGATCACCTCGTTCTCGCTCTCCGGGTCGCGCAGCAGCACGCCGAGGCTGAGCGAGAGGTTGGAGATGTAGGGGAAGGGCCGGCCGAGGCCGATCACCAGCGGCGTCAGCGTCGGGAAGACCTGCTGCTCGAAGCGCTCGTCGATCTCCCGCCGCTCCGCCTCGCTCGCGGTCTCGAGGGAGACGATCGTGATCCCCTTCTCCTCCAGGGCCGGGCGGACACCGCGGTCGAAGCAGCCGGTGAGGCGGCGGTCGAGCTCCAGCACGCGCTCCTGGATCGCGTCGATCTGCGCCTTCGGGGTGCGGCCGTCGGGGCCGCGCGCTTCGATCCCGGCGTCGAGCTGGTCGAAGAGGCCAGCGACCCGGACCATGAAGAACTCGTCGAGGTTGGAGGCGTAGATCCCGCAGAAGCGGAGCCGCTCCAGCAACGGGACCTCAGGGTCCTCCGCCAACTCGAGGACCCGCTGGTTGAAGTCGAGCCAGGAGAGCTCGCGGTTGAAGTAGAGAGCGGGGTCTTCGATCGCCCCATCGTACTGAGGCGCCCCCGGCTCATCGCCGGGCTCAGGCGGCACGGGCGAGGGTCTGCGAGGGCGCCGCGGCGGCGTCGAGCGCCCGTCGGTAGCCGGCGGCGAGCTGTGCCATCGAGCGCTCCCAGGAGCGCTGGCGGGCGGCGCGGGCGGCGGCAGCCCCGAGCTGCTCGCGCAGCGCAGGCGACGAGGCCAGTCGCAGCAGGGTCCCGGCGAGGTGGTCGGGGTCGGGACGGCAGAGCAGGCCCGTGTGCCGGTTCTCGATCAGGGTGGCGGGGCCGCCCTCGGCGACGGCGACGATCGGCAGGCCGCTGGCCGCCGCCTCGAGGATCACCTGGCCGTAGGTGTCGGTGCTGCTGCAGAAGAGGAAGGCATCGGCGCTGGCATAGGCGCAGGGCAGCTCCTCGTCCTGCAGCCAGCCGAGGAAGGTGGCGCGGTCGCCGAGCCGGGCGCGCAGCTCGGACTCCTCCGGGCCGCCGCCGGCCAGCAGCAGGTGCAGGCGCGGGTCGGCGGCGTGGGCGCGGAGGAAGCTCTCGGCCAGCAGGTGGACGCCCTTCTCGCGGGTCAGCCGGCCGGCGTAGAGGACCTTGATCTCGCCGGGGAAGGCGTCGCGGTCGGCCTTGGCGGGGTCGAAGCGCGCCGTGTCGACGCCGCGCTCCCAGCGCCCGATCCGGTCCGGGTCGGCGCCGAGGGCGCTCACCGAGGCGTCGGCCGAGGGGCTCGGGGAGAGGACCGCGGACGGGGCCGAGTAGAAGGCCCCGAGCCCCGCCCGGGTCAGGGCCTCGAGGCTGCCGCTCTCGCTGCGCATGCCCGCGTAGGCGGCGAGCTCGGTGTGGTAGCTGGCGAGGAGCGGGACGCCGGTGAGGCGGGTCAGCAGGGTGGCGGCGATCCCGGCGGGCCCGGGCGCGGTCACGTGGACGAGGTCGTAGCGGCCTTCGGCGAGGGTCTCGACCAGGTCCGGCAGCCCGGGAACGCCGAGCCGCATCCCCTCGTAGAAGGGCACCTCCAGGTCGGCCGCGGCGGGCAGGCGCCGGTCGACTCCCGGGTCGGTGCCGACCACCTCCACCTCGAACCCCGGCACGCCGCGCTCGCGGATCTGCTCGATCGTGTGGGTGACGCCGTGCATCGAGCCGATCCCGTCGGCGAGGATCGCGACCCGCGGCCGCTCCCCGGCACGGTCGCGCAGCTTCGCCTTCTCGGCGCCGAGGAAGGCGGTCGCCGGGGCGTAGGGGATGGCGGGCACGAGGGCCTCGAACAGGGCCGAGACCGCGGCGCCGGGATCGCCGGCGACGACGGCGTCGGTGCCGACGCCGATGGCCTTGCGCAGGCGCCGGTCGTGGGCGCGGCGGGCGCGGCGGTAGAGCTCGGCGTGGGAGAAGTCGTCGGCCTGCAGGTGCTCGATCAGCTCGCGGCCGCGCAGCTCCAGGCCGACGCCGTCGAGCCAGGCCTCCAGCAGCGCGCGAGCGTCCTCGGGCCCGACGTCGGCCGCGATCTTCCCCTTGCGCGCCGCGCCCTCGCGAATCACCCGCTCGGCCATCTTCAGGACGGCGCCGGGATCGGGTCGACCCGGACGCACTTCTTCCCGCATACCGGGAACAACTACGTTCGCGTCCGTCTCCGCCCCCGGATCCGTCTCCGCCCCCAGGTGCCCAGGGAGCGACCGGGCCGCGATCGCCATCGCCGCGTGCGTCCACTTCGCCGCGCTCCCCTGCTCGCCGCCCGCTTCGGCGTCGCCGCGGAGCAGGTGGCGCAGAAACTCTTCCGGCGTCGCGACGGCCGGCGCCTCGGTGAAGGTGCGGCCGATGTCGACGCCGGCATGGTCGTCAGAGCCGCCGATGCCGGTGCCGCCGTGGG
Source organism: Solirubrobacterales bacterium (assembly GCA_035942135.1). Classification (GTDB taxonomy): domain Bacteria; phylum Actinomycetota; class Thermoleophilia; order Solirubrobacterales; family 70-9; genus VAYN01. The sequence goes on from DASZDI010000383.1 coordinate 7,291, forward strand.
TCTCGGTGTAGACCGCGGCGGGCATGTTCAGCTCGGGGGCCCGAGAGCCGTTGCGGACCTCCCAGGTCGGGAAGAGCTCCGCCAGTCGCCGCCGGTGGCGCCGGGTCAGCGGCGCGGCGACGTTGAAGAAGGGGTGCGCCAGGGCGCAGGCGATCCCCCGCTCGTGCAGGTACGCGGCGCAGGCCTCGACGTCGCCGGCGTGCGCCTGCAGCCACTCGTGGTCTCCGGGATCGATCCCGTAACAGAGGACGTGCACCGCCTGGGGCTCGCCGGCGAAGCGGGCGGTCAACTCCTCGGAGACGAAGCAGTCGGGACGATCGGCCAGCTCGAGGCAGCCGTCGATCGTGTCGTGGTCGGTGATCGTCACGAAGTCCATTCCCCGCCGCTTGGCCAGCTCGTAGACATCCTGAGGCGGGGTCGCGCACTCCGGCAGCCCCAGCGAGCGCTGCACGCCCAGCTTCGAGAAGTGCGACGCGGTCGAGTGGCAATGCATGTCAACGCGGGAAGTCATCGGTGCTCTCCCTCTGGTCATCCGTCTTGTCGCCCACAGAGTTCGCCATGCCGAGGCAAAGGATGTGAAAAGACGGATAACGCGCCCTCGAGGGGGGAGAACTTCAAGCGCTGCGGCCTTGTTGAGACATGACGAGCCCGCACCTCGAACGCGCTCTGGTACGCGTCCTCGTAGGCACCGCCCTGGTCGCTGCGCTCTGGGCCTGCGCCCTGGTCCCGGTCCCCCTGGACGCGCAGGGCGGGCCCGATCTACCGTCCCTCGCCTTCGGACAACCGGGCCTGTACCGGCTGGAGGTCGCCCTGCTGGTCTTCTACGGCAGCCTCCTGCTGATCACTCCCGCCTTCTCAGGGCTGGCGCGAGGTCGCCTGCCGATCGAGATCTCCATGCGGGGTGCGAAGTTCGCAGAGGGAGCCGATTCTTCGGCGGAAGTAACCCAGACGACGATCGCGGAGCTGGAGCAGACCACCACCTATCTCGCTGATGCCCTGACCAGAGCAGATATAGAAATCGGCCATCTGAAGGAGCAATTAAATGACGACAGCGAGGGCTAGTAAACTTGTGGTAATGACCAAGCAAGAACAAAGAAGGCTTGCTCGGCGCATTGCCGACACTTCCGAGGTCCTCGACTTCGAGACCGCGCTTCAGCTGGTGCAGTGGAAGCCCGAGAAAGCCGAACGGCTGATCCGCATGAGGGAAGAAAGCAAAAGGCGGATGGAAGAACTGACCCGTGCCAACGAGCGGCTGCACCAAGCCGCTCTAGAAATGCGTTAGACGGCGACGCGGTCGCCGTTGAGGAGGTCGAGGATGACCCCCTCGCGGAGGCCGCCCTTGCCGATCTGCAGGGGTTGGCCGAGCAGGTCGGAGAGCTTCTCCAGCAGCAGCACGCCGGTGGGAAGGATGCGGACGCGGGTCGGGTCGAGCTCGAAGCGGCGGCCGACGTCGGCGGCGGGGTCGCCGCAGAGGACGCGGATGCCGCGCTCCAGCGTCTCGTACTCGAGCACGGTGCCGACGATGCGTCGCAGCGAGGTGGCGGAGCCGCCGACGGCGACGGCCTGCGCCGGCCGCTCGACCTCCACTCCCTCGAAGATGTCGTCGATGCGGTCGCGGGTGCGGCGGATTTCAGCGGCCGAGGGGGGGTCGGAGGAGATCAGCTCGTCGGCGAGGTTGCCCGACCCCACCGCCCAGGAGCGGACGCTCTCGACGCCGCCGGAGACGGTGCCGAGGATCACCTCGGTCGAGCCGCCGCCGATGTCGACGACGCCCACCGTGCCCTCCGGGGCGTGGCCGAGGG
>DASZDI010000384.1:0-2423 GCA_035942135.1 Solirubrobacterales bacterium
AACCAGCCGCAGCGCCGCGGCCGGCCGGTCACCGTACCGAACTCGTGGCCACGCTCGCCCAGGCCCTTGCCGACCGCATCGTGGAGTTCCGTCGGGAACGGCCCGCTGCCGACCCGGGTCGCGTAGGCCTTGGCGATCCCCCAGACTTCGTCGATGTCCTTCGGTCCGACCCCGGCGCCGACACAGGCCGCGCCGGCGATCGGGTTGGAGGAGGTGACGAAGGGATAGGTGCCGTGGTCGAGGTCCAGCAGGGTCGCCTGGGCGCCCTCGAAGATCACCGTCTCGCCGCCGTCGAGCGCCTCCCAGCAGAGGCGGGCGGTGTCGGCGATGTGGGGCTCGAGCCGGTGCCCGAAGTTGACGTGTTCCTCGACCATCGTGTGCAGGTCGAGCCGCGGGTCCGGGACCCCGGCGATGCCGTCGATCGCCTTTGCGTCCTCGCCCGCCTCCTTCAACTGCTTGCGCCGCTGCACCGAGAGCTCGCGCAGCGCCTGCTGCTTGGGCTCCAGCGCGGCGCGGATCTTCGTCCGCAGGATCTTCTCGTCGAGCAGGTCCTGGACGCGGATCCCCAGCCGCAGCGCCTTGTCGGCGTAGCAGGGGCCGATCCCGCGCCGGGTGGTGCCGATCGAGAGCTTGCCCAGCTTCGTCTCCCCCGCCGTGTCCAGCAGCACGTGGTAGGGCATGATCAGGTGCGCGTTGGCGGAGAGTTTGAGGTTGCCGACGCCGACGTTCGCCCGTTTCAGCCCGTCGATCTCGCCGAGCAGCACCCGCGGGTCGACGACGACGCCGTTGCCGATCACGCAGGTCTTGTCTTCGTGGAGGATCCCCGAGGGGATCAGGTGGAACTTGAACTCCTCGCCTTCGCGGACGATCGTGTGGCCGGCGTTGTTGCCGCCCTGGAAGCGGACGATCGTGGTAGCCCGCTCGGCGAGCAGATCGACGACCTTCCCCTTCCCCTCATCGCCCCACTGGGCGCCGGCTATGACCACGCCTGGCATGCGCGGGGGATTCTGACGCCCTTCAGCCGGCGGCGCGGGCTCGGTAGCGGTGATCGGAGCCGAACAGCGGCAGCGGGTCGCCGCAGATCTCGATCAGCCGCGAGACCGTGCGCCGGCCGATCTGGTCCTCGAGCTGCTGCTGGCCCTTGTTGACGTCGCCTTCGGCGTTGCTGGTGACCAGCATCGCGCGCTGGTTCTCGTAGCGCTCGTTGATCACCGCGTAGAGCTGCTCGACGACCCAGTCGGTGTGGCGCTCGGAGCCGAGGTCGTCGATGTAGAGGAGGTCGACGGAGGTGACCCGTTCGAAGAACTTGCTGTAGGCGTCCTCGGTGTCGGCTTCCTGGTAGGTCTGCCGGATCCGGGTCAGCAGCTTCGGCGTGAAGTAGACCCCGACCGTCTTCCCGGCTTTGAGGGCCTCGCTCGCGATCAGCATCCCGAGCGTGGTCTTGCCGGTGCCGGTGTCGCCCATGAACCAGAGGCCCTTGCCCTGGGCGAGGTTCTCGTCGAGGTTCTCGCTGAAGTCCCGCGCCGCCTGGACGACGTGCCGGCTCGCCATGTCTCGCGCCATGTCGGCGACCGGCGGCCGGTCGAAGGAGACGCCGCGGTAGCGGGCGGGGATCGCCGAGGCGACGCCGCGGCCGCGGCCGCGATTGAGCCGTTCGGCGCGGCACCGGCAGGGGCGGGCGACATCTTCGGGGCCGAGGATCCAGCCGGAGCCGTCGCAGACCGCGAGCGGGCAGGCCTGTTCGCGGAAGGGCTCGGAGCGCGCGATCGCGGCCATCAGAAATCAGGCCCGGCCGCGGCGGCGTCCTCGAACTGCGGCGCTTCGCCGGCGGGCTGCTCGATCGGCGGCTCCTGGTGGGCCTGGTCGGCGAATTTGGGATAGCGGTCGAGGAAGACCAGTTTCCTGGTCCCGATCGGGCCGTTCCTATGCTTGGCGATGATCAGGTCGGCAAGGCCGTCGGGCTCCTCGTCGGAGTCGCGGTAGTAGTCCTCGCGGTAAAGGAAGGCGACGACGTCGGCGTCCTGCTCGATCTGCCCCGACTCGCGCAGGTCGGAGAGCTGCGGCTTCGGCGGCGTCCGCTGCTCGGGCGCGCGCGAGAGCTGCGAGATTGCCACCACCGGCACCTCCAGCTCGCGCGCGAGGATCTTCAGGCCGCGGCTGATCTGGCCCACCTGCTCGACGCGGTTGGCGCGGTGGTCGTCCGAGCGCATCAGCTGGATGTAGTCGAGGATGATCAACCCGAGGCCGCCGCGCTCCTGTTCCTGGGCGTGCAGCCGCCGCGCCTTCGCCCGCAGGTCGAGGATCCCGAGGTCGGAGGAGTCGTCGAACCAGAGCGGTGCCTCTTCCAGCTCGTTGCAGGCCCGGAGCACCTTCGGCCAGTCGCGCTTGGAGACCTGGCCCTTGCGCAGCTTGTCGCCGGAGAT
>DASZDI010000385.1:0-1516 GCA_035942135.1 Solirubrobacterales bacterium
TGTCTGGAGAGGGCACCCCTCCCGACCGCCCCCCGCAATTGCCTAGGATGACCTCGTGAGCAGCAATTCCTTCGGCGCCCGGTCAACTCTCCAGGTAGGGGGGCGCGAGTTTGAGATCTACCGCCTCGACGCGTTGCAGGAGCGCTTCGACGTCGCCCGCCTGCCCTACTCGATCAAGGTTCTGCTGGAGAACGTGCTGCGGCTTGAGGACGGCACCTCGGTCAGCGCCGCCGACGTCGAGGCGATCGCCTCTTGGGACGCCGCCGCGACGCCGAGCGCCGAGATCCCCTTCCAGCCCGCCCGCGTCCTCATGCAGGACTTCACCGGCGTCCCCGCCGTCGTCGACCTGGCGGCGATGCGCGACGCGATGGAGGAGATCGGCGGCGACCCGGCGACGATCAACCCGCTGGTCGACGTCGACCTCGTGATCGACCACTCGGTCCAGGTCGACGCCTTCGGCAACGCGGGCGCCTTCGCCGTCAACGCCGCCCACGACTTCGAGCGCAACCGCGAGCGCTACTCGTTCCTCAAGTGGGGCCAGCAGTCCTTCGACAACTTCCGCGTCGTCCCGCCCGCCCGGGGGATCTGCCACCAGGTCAACCTCGAGTACCTCGCCCAGGTCGTCTACAGCCGCGAGAACGACGGCGTCCTCCAGGCCTACCCCGACACCCTCGTCGGCACCGACTCCCACACCACGATGGTCAACGGGCTCGGCGTCCTCGGCTGGGGCGTCGGCGGGATCGAGGCCGAGGCGGCGATGCTGGGGCAGCCGATCTCGATGCTGCTGCCGCAGGTCGTCGGCTTCCGCCTCGACGGCGCCCTGCCGGAGGGCGCGACCGCGACTGACCTCGTCCTCACCGTCACCGAGATGCTGCGCGAGCGCGGCGTCGTCTCCAAGTTCGTCGAGTTCTACGGCCCCGGCCTGCCGAGCCTCGGCCTCGCCGACCGGGCCACGCTCGGCAACATGTCGCCCGAGTTCGGCTCGACCTGCGCGATCTTCCCGGTCGACGCCGAGACCCTCCGCTACCTCGACCTGACCGGCCGGCCGACGGAGACGATCGAGCTGGTCGACGCCTACGCCCGCGAGCAGGGCCTCTTCCACGACGAGTCCAGCCCGGAGCCGGTCTTCTCGGAGACCCTGGAGCTCGACCTCGGCGAGGTCGTCCCAAGCATCGCCGGCCCGAAACGGCCGCAGGACCGGGTGCCCCTCTCCGTCGCCAAGGAGTCCTTCCTCGAGGCGCTGGCGGAGATGCAGCCCGACGCGGTCGAGGAATGCGAGAACCCGGTCGACGAGGCGAGCCGCGAGTCCTTCCCCGCCTCCGACCCGCCGGGTGAGGACCACGACGACGAGAACGGCAAGCCGCAGCCCGCGACGACGGGGGACGCGCCCGCGACCGCCCTCGCCAACCGCCGCGGCGACGAGGTCGAGGTGACGATGGACGGGACCACCTTCGAGCTCGACCACGGCAGCGTCGTCATCGCCGCGATCACCAGCTGCACCAACACCTCCAACCCG
>DASZDI010000386.1:0-9362 GCA_035942135.1 Solirubrobacterales bacterium
GCCGGGCAGCGGCACCCCGACGCCCTCGCCCCGCGGGTAGCGGATGCCGACGGGACCGCCGTCGTGGAGCAGGGCGGTGTGCAGCATGTGCACGAGCATGGCCTCGTCGCGCGGCGCCATCAGCGTGATGTGCGGCAGGCAGCGCAGGTAGGCGATGTCGAAGGCGCCGTGGTGCGTCGGGCCGTCGTCGCCGACCAGCCCGGCGCGGTCCATGGCGAGCACGACCGGGAGCTGCTGGAGACAGACGTCGTGGACGATCTGGTCGAAGGCGCGCTGGAGGAAGGTCGAATAGATCGCGCAGACCGGCTTCGCCCCCTGCAGCGCAAGGCCGCAGGCCAGTAGGACCGCGTTCTGCTCGGCGATGCCGACGTCGTAGTACTGCTCGGGCACCTCGTCGGCGAGCTTCTGCAGGCCGGTCCCCCCCGCCATCGCGGCGGTGATCCCGATCACCCGCTCGTCGGCTTCGGCCTCGGCGACCATCGCCTCGGCGAAGACCTTCGTGTACTGCGGCGGGGCGCTCGGGGCGGGCGGCGTCTCGAGCAGCTCGATCCCCTCGGGCGAGTCGGTTTCGGTCACCGGCACCGGCTTCGGCGCGCTCGCCGGGCGGCCGTTGACGATCGACTTCGGCTTCGCGGCGTGCCACTCCTCCATCGACTCCAGCCCGCCTTCCTCGGCGGGGGTGAAGCCCTTGCCCTTGACGGTGTGGATGTGGACGACGACGGGGCGGTCGGCGTCGAAGGCCTCGGTCAGCGCTTCGCGCAGGGCGTGCACGTCGTGGCCGTCGATCACGCCCATGTAGGCGAGGTCGAGCTCCTCGAAGAAGAGGCCGGGCGCCCAGTAGGCCTTCATCGCCGCCTTGATCTCCGGGCCGAGCCGCTCGATCCGCTGCCCCAGCCCCAGCGGCAGCTTCGTCAGCCGGTCCTCGACCCCCTCGCGGGCGTGCCAGAGGCGCGGGTTGAGGCGGATCCGGTTGAAGTAGCGGGAGAGGGCGCCGACGTTGGGGGAGATCGACAGCCCGTTGTCGTTGAGGACGATCACGATCGGCGTCTGCATGCCGCCGGCCGCGTGCAGCGCCTCGTAGGCGACGCCGCCGGTAAGGGCGCCGTCGCCGATCACCGCGGCGACCTTGCCGTCGGGGCCGATCCCTTTGCGCATCGCCTCCTTCAGCCCGACCGCGTAGCCGATCGAGGTCGAGGCGTGGCCGGCGCCCATGATGTCGTGCTCGGACTCGGGGATCGAGCAGAACGGCGCCAGGCCGTCGTACTGGCGGATCGTCGGCAGCCGGTCGCGGCGGCCGGTGAGGATCTTGTGCGGGTAGGACTGGTGGCCGACGTCCCAGAGGACCTTGTCGCGGGGGGATTCGAGCAGGCTGTGGAGGGCGACGGTGAGCTCGCAGGTGCCGAGGTTGGCGCCGAAATGGCCGCCGATCTCCCCGATCGTGTCGATGATGTAGGTGCGCATCTCCTGCGCCACCTGCTGCAGTTGCGCCTCGTCGAGGCCGCGCAGGTCCTCGGGACCGTCGATCCCCGGCAGAAGCGCCTCTCTTATCTGTTCCTCGTTGCCCTGGGTGGGGGGCTTTTCGCTCATTCGTTCCTCGTGAAGATGTAGTCGGCCACGCGCCTCAGGTCGTCGGTCTCGCCGCTTGCCTCGGCCAGCGCCGCGGTCGCCTTCGCGTGGGACTCGGCGGCCAGCTCGCGGGCCTTCTCGAGGCCGAAGAGGCTGACGTAGGTGAGTTTGCCATGTCTCTCGTCGCTTCCTTGTGGCTTGCCGAGCCGCTCGTCGGACCCGGTGACGTCGAGGATGTCGTCGACGATCTGGAACAGCACGCCCAGCTCGTCGGCAAAACGGCGGTAGGGCATTCTCTCAGGTTCGGAGGCTCCCTCGAGGAGAAGGACCGTGCCGACGCCGGCGGCGATCAGTCGTCCGGTCTTGAGCGCGTGCAGGGCGCGCAGGCCCTCGGCGTCGGAGTAGGCGCCGATCACGTCGACGTACTGGCCGCCGACCATGCCGTCGACCCCGGTCGCGCCGGCCAGCTCGCGCAGCGCCGCCAGCACCCGCGCCGGCTCCCCCGGCTGCTCGCAGAAGAGGCGCATTGCCTCGGCGAAGAGCCCGTCGCCGGCGAGGATCGCGACGTCCTCGCCGAACTTGACGTGGGAGGTCGGCAGCCCGCGCCGCAGCGCGTCGTCGTCCATCGCCGGCAGGTCGTCGTGGATCAGCGAGTAGGTGTGGATCAGCTCGATCGCGCAGGCGACCGGGAGGAAGCGCTCCGGCTCGGCGCCGAGGGCGCGGGCGGTGGCGAGGGCGAGGACCGGCCGCACCCGCTTGCCGCCGGCGAGGAGCGAGTAGCGCATCGCCTCGTCCAGCCCGGCGGTCGGAGCGGCAGCCGAGAAAGTCAGTTTGGCGAGGGCGTCGTCGACGAGCCCGCGCAGGTCGTCGGGGTAGCTCATCAGCGCTGTGCCTTTTGCTCGCTATAGGACCAAAAGGCACACCGGAACGCGCCGCTCACTCCGCGCTCGCCTGCTGCTGCCGCGCCTCGCGGTTCGCCTCCTCGACCGCCTCGGCGGCGAGGTCGGCGGCCTCGGCGGCGAGCTGGGCGGCAACCTCATCGCTGACCTCCTCGCCCTCCAGCTGCGAGGTGATCTGGCGCAGGCGCTCGCTGATTTCCCGCAGGCGGAGGCTCATTTGGCCGGCTCCCGCTCGCGCACGACCGCGCCAAGGATGCCGTTGACGAACTTCGGCGCGTCGGCGCCGCAGTACTCCTTGGCGATTTCGACCGCCTCGTCGATCGCCACCTCGGCCGGGACGTCGGCGAATTCCATCTCGTAGAGCGCCACCCGCATCACGTTCATGTCCAACGGCGCGATCCGGTCAACCGTCCACCCCTTGGCGTAGGTGGCGATGATGTCGTCGAGCTCTTCGCGATTGGCGTCGACCCCCTCGGCCAACTCCCGCGTCAGAGGCCGCGCCTCGCCCAGCAGCTCCTCCAGCGGGCGGCCGGTCACGTCGCGCTGGTAGTTGGCGAAGACGGCGTCACGCCGCTGGTCTGACCTGCGCATATCGACATTCTTTCAGCGCGCGAGAGCGGGGCGCTCAGGCGCGGGAGATGTACTCGCCGCTGCGCGTGTCGACTCGGACCGATTCGCCCTCCTCGATGAAGAGCGGGACTTGGACAACGACGCCGGACTCCAGCGTCGCGGGCTTGTTGCCGCCGCCGGAGGCGGTGTCGCCTTTGAGGCCGGGGTCGGTCTGGGTGACCTTCATCTCGATCGCGCTCGGCACCTGGACGTCGCTGGGTTTCTCGTCGACGAAGAGCACGTCGACCTCGGCGTTCGGCAGCACCCACTGCATCGAGTCCCCGAGCTGCTCCTTGGTGATTTCGATCTGGTCGTAGTCCTGCGAGTCCATGAAGACCGCCGCCTCGCCCGAGTCGTAGAGGTACTGCATCTTTTTCGATTCGGTCCGAACCGGGCGGAACTTCTCCCCCGCCCTGAAGGTTTTGTCGATCACCGACCCGTCCTCGATCCGCCGCAGCTTCGTCCGCACGAAGGCGCCGCCCTTGCCCGGCTTCACATGCTGGAACTCGATGATCTTCCAGATCTTCCCGTCGATCTCGATATGGGTGCCGTTCTTGAATTGGTTGGTGGAGATAGTCACGGCGGCGAATCCTAGATGGTGTCCCTAAGGGCTTGCCGTCGGCTGCCAGCTCATCCTCGGGATCGCCGTTCAGCCGTCCAGTGCGCGCGAAGGCCGGATCGGGGTCCCACCGCAAGCCAGAGAGATCTGGCCGGGGCGCCATCGCTCGGCTCGTTTCGGTAGATCAGCCGAAAGCGCGGCTTGCCCCTATGGCCCTCGACGTCGAAGCGGACGCGTCGGCACTCGATCAGCTCAGGGTGGCGTCCCGGCCCCATCGTCTCTCCGACATATGGATTTGCCTCGCATTCCAGGAACAGCTCGGCGATGCGGCGCTTCAGCGCCTCGACCTCGGCATGACGGGCCGGATCGGCCTCGCCCGAGGCCGCCGTCAACTCGGCGATGTCCCCCTTTACTCCCTCGGCAAGCTCGACCTTGACCTCAGAAGCGGTGTCGCCGCTCACGGTCCCTAGCGAACGTCGATGCCGAGATCGGCAAGCGCGCTCGCACCGTCTTCGCTGCGCTGGGCGGCGCCGCTGCGTACCCGCTCGGCCGCGAGGGCTTCGACTTCGTCGTCAGCCTGACCGCCCTGCATGGCAGCGATCTCGCCCCTCATCTCCCGCATCTGGGCTTCGAGGTCGCTCAACATCTCGAAGAGCTGCCTGGATTTCGTTCTTCGAAGGAGAGGCATCGAATTCAGAATAGCCGCGCGGTCCGCCGTAACCGCAGCCTTCGTCCTATGAGCTCGCCGCCAGCCGCCGCACGGCTTCCTCGGGGTCGCGGAAGACCTCGCCGCGGGTGAATTTGCGGTCGACCAGCTCCCAGATCCAGGCGACGGGCATGTCGCGGATGCCGAGTTGGCGGCTGCGGGCGTAGACGCGGCCTCGGACGAGGAGGGAGTGGCCGTGGCGCTCGACGACCTTGGGGGTGATCAGCAGCTCGTCCCAGGCGCGCTCGACGTCGAGGAGGTATTCGTGGAGGCCGTCGGGGCCGATGTAGGGGGCGTCGCGGCCGATCTCCTGGGCGGTGCCGATCGGGAAGAACTCCATCCGCTCGTCGCAGACGGCGACGACCTCGTCGGGGTCGCTGCGGTTGAAGGCGGTGTAGAGGCGCTCGACCAGCTCGCGCTCCTCCTCGGGGGCCGGCTCGACGTCGGCCGAGGCGGGGCCGATGGCGATGATCGCGGCGTCGTCCTCCATCTCCCCCCGCGTGAACTCGTGCAGGGCGCCCTCGATCCGCTGCGTCGCCAGAGCCGGGCTCTGGATCCCCGCCAACGCCGCGCTCAGGCGCTCCTCACCGAAGCGCCCCCCCTCCCCGGCCGCCTCGGTGATGCCGTCGGTGATCACGACCAGCTGCTGCCCGGGGGCGACGCTGGTCGCCTCCAGGCTCCAGGTCTCCTCGGAGAAAGCGCCGAGGACCGGGGCCGGAGAGCTGGCTTCGCGCACCTCCTCGCCGTCGACCAGCAGCGGCGGCGGGTGGCCGGCGACGGCGAGGAGAACGGGCTCGGCCGGGTCTTCGGCGATCGCCATCGCCGCGACGCTGCAGAGCGCGGTCCCACGGCGGGACAGGAGCTCGCGGTTGAGCGTCCGCAGGGCGACCACCGGGTCGCCGGTGAGGGCGGCGGCGGTGCGCAGCGTGTAGCGGGCGTGGGCGGTGACGGCGGCGGCCTTGGCGCCGCGGCCGGTGACGTCGCCGATCACGACCATCCAGCCGCCGGCGATCCGGAAGGCGTCGTAGAAGTCGCCGCCGATCTCGTTCTCCGCCCCCGCCGGCCTGTACATCGCCGCCACCGACCAGCCGGGGATGTGCGGGAGCGGCGGCGGCAGCAGGCCGAGCTGCAGGGTCTCGGCGATCTCGGCCCGTTCGCGGTCGCTGCGCTCGAGCACCTCGAAGAGGCCGGCGTTGTCGAGGGCGAGGGCGATGCGGCCCGCCAGCACGCTGGCGAAGTGAACGTCCTCGGTGCGGAAGCGTCGGCGCCCGGAGGGGCCCACAGCCACCGTCATCATCCCGGTCGGCCTGCCGCGGGCGCGCAGTTCCACCGTCACCCCCGAGCGGATCCCGAGGCGGCTCAGGAACTGGAAGTCCTCCTCGTCGGCGGCGACGTCGAGGAGGTCGTCGTCGGTCACGTATTCGAAGAAGCGAGGCTCCTGTCGACCCTCGGTCGCGGCGTTTGCCATCTGCACCTGCAGGACCGGGGTGCGAGCGGCCAGGCCGGCTTCCGCCGCGGCGGCATCCGGGCCGTTGACCCGCACCGCGGCACGTCGCAGCTTGCCGTCCTCGATCACGTCGATCGTGCAGAAGTCGCCCACCTCGGGAACGAGGACGGCGGCGACCTCGTCGAGGATCTCCTCCAGCGAGTCGCCGCCCTCGGCGACGCGGGCGATCTCGTCGAGGATCTGGAGGCTGCGGTTGACCCGCTTGACCCTGGCGAGGGAGATCAGCGCCAGGGCTCCGGCGGCGACCAGCGCCAGGGCCGCGACAACCAGGAGGACGATCATTCCCCGCCGGTGCTCGTCGTCAGCTTCGAGGCGGCGCCGCCGGTGAGGACGCGGCGGACCAGGGACGGGAAGAGGATGCGGGCGACGGCGGCGAGCCCGTAGGGGCGCGGCACGTAGCGCTCGGCCCTGCCGCCGGGCCCGGCCTCGTAGATCGCCTCGGCGACCTTCTCGGGCTTGGAGACGACCCAGCGGGTGAGGGCTTTCTCGCGCAGCTCGGCGGCCGGGAAGCCCTCGGTGCGGACGAAGCCGGGCAGGACCATGCCGACGTGGACGCCATGCGGCTTCTCCTCGGCGTGGAGGGAGTCGGTCCAGCCGACCAGGGCGAACTTGCTGGCCGAGTAGGCGCCGGTGCCGGCGCGGGAGACGCGGCCGGCAGTGCTGGCGACGTTGACGATCGCGCTCGGCGCCGAGGCGCGGAGCAACGGCAGCAGCTCCTCGGTGAGGCGGGCGACGGCGTCGAAGTTGAGCTCCATGTGGCGGCGGACGTTGGCGTAGCCGCCGTCGGCGAACTTGGCGCGCCAGGCGGCGCCGGCGTTGTTGACGAGGAGGTGGAGAGCGCCGCCGTGCTCGGCCTCGAGGTGGGCGCGGACCCGCGCGGGAGCGTCCTCGTCGGTGAGGTCGAGGGCGACGTAGGTGGCGCGGCAGGGCAGCGACTCCGCCAGCTCCCGCAGCAGCTCCTCGCGACGGGCGACGAGGACGAGCTCCGTGCCGGGCTCGCGGGCGAGGCGGATCGCGGCCGCCGCGCCGATCCCCGTCGACGCTCCCGTCACCACCGCCACCCTCTTGCGCTCTCCCATGGAGCGCACGCTAAGGCATCCCCCGCACCGCATCAATTCCCCATCCGGCGGATCGGCGCAGATGCGAGGATGAGCGCCGTGGAGGCATCGACCGAGCCGCATCGCTCCCGCCTCGGCGGCATCCGTCGCGAAGACGCGCGGGTGACGCCGCTGGAGCTCTTCTTCGACCTCGTCTTCGTCCTCGCCCTGACCCAGTGCACGGCGCTGATGTCTCACGACCAGAGCTGGTCGGGCCTGGCGCAGGGGCTGCTGGTGCTGGGCGTCCTCTGGTGGGCCTGGGTCGGCTACTCCTGGCTGACCAGCGTGATCGACCCGGAGGCCGAGGCGGTGCGGATGGTCTTCTTCGTCGCGATGGCGGCGCTGCTGATCGTGGCGCTGGCGGTGCAGGAGGCGTTCGGCAACCTCGCCCTCACCTTCGCCCTCGCTCTCGGCGTCTTCCGCCTCGCCCACATCGCCCTCTTCATGCTCGCCGGCTACGACGACGAGGCGCTGCGGCGCTCGGTGATCGGCCTCGCCGCGAGCACCGCGGTCGGGGTCGGCCTGCTGGCGCTCGCCTCGCTCTTCGACGGCGCCGCCCAGGGAGCGCTCTGGGCGCTGGCGATCTTCCTCGACATGGCCGGCCCCTACTTCTTCGGCGCCGAGGGGTGGAAGCTGGTCCCCGGCCACTTTGCCGAGCGCCACGGGCTGATCGTGATCATCGCCCTCGGCGAGTCGATCGTCGCGATCGGCATCGGCGCCTCCGGGGCGCTCGACCTCGGGATCGGCACCGCGGCGGTGCTCGGCATCTTCCTCGCGGCGGCGCTGTGGTGGACCTACTTCGACGTGGTCGCGCTGATCTCGGCCCGCCGCCTCGGCGAAGCGGAGCCGGGACGGGTGCAGAACGAACTCGCCCGCGACTCCTACTCCTACGTCCACCTGCTGATCGTCGCCGGGATCATCCTCATGGCCTTCGGGATGAAGGTGACGATCGGCCACCACGACGAACACCTCCACGACGTCCCCGCCTTCGCCCTGCTCGGCGGCCTCGCCGTCTACCTGCTCGGCCTGGTCGCCTTCCGCTACCGCCACGTCCACACGCTCAACCGCCACCGGCTCGGCCTCGCGGTCGTCCTCCTCTTCCTGGTCCCGGTCGCCACCGCGGTGCCGGCGCTGGTCGCCCTGACCGCCGTCGTCGTCCTGATCTGGGCGATGATTGCCTACGAGCATCGGGGGTATGGACCGGGACGACAGGAGCTGCGGCACGAAGCGCACGCGCACTGACGCCGGGCGACGGCTCGGCCTCGCCTAAGGCATACTCCCCCGACCTTTTGAGTACTCCCGACCTTCTCGACAAGCTGCTCCGCGCCGGCGCCCCCTCCGGGTACGAGGGGCCGGCCGCCGAGGTCTGGCGCGAGGCCGCCTCCTTCGCCGAGCTCAGCTTCGACGGGATCGGCTCCTCGATCGCCCGCGTCGGCGACGCCGCGCCGCTGCTGGCGGTGGTCGGCCATATCGACGAGATCGGCCTGATCGTCACCCACGTCGACGAGCAGGGCTTCCTCTGGTTCGCGCCGGTCGGCGGCTGGGACCCGCAGATCCTCGTCGGCCAGCGGGTCGAGGTGCGCGGCAAGGACGGGCTGGTCCCCGGCGTCGCCGGGCGCAAGCCGATCCACCTGCTCGAAGCCGACCAGCGCAAAAAGGTCGTCGAGCTGAAGAGCATGCACATCGACATCGGCGCCGCCGACCGCGAGGAGGCCGAAGCGATGGTCCGGGTCGGCGACCCGGTCGTGATCCGCACCGAGCCGATGCCGGTCGCCGGCGACCGCCTCGTCTCCCGCGCGATGGACAACCGGCTCGGCGCCTACGTGGCGCTGGAGAGCCTGCGCCGCTGCGCCGAGGGCGACGGCCCCGGCGGCTCGTTCGCGGCGATCGCCGCGGTCCAGGAGGAGATCGGCCTGTTCGGCGCCCGCACCGCCGCCTTCGAGCTCAAACCCGACATCGCGATCGCCGTCGACGTCACCCACGCCACCGACGCGCCGGGGATCGACGAGAAGGAGATCGGCCGCCACCCCTTCGGCTCCGGCCCGGCGATCGGGCGCGGCTCCACCCTCTCCCCCAAGGTCTTCGAGCTGCTCGTCGAGACCGCCGAGGCGGAGGGCATCGATTACTCGATCAGCGCCAGCGGCCGCGGCACCAGCACCGATGCCGACGTCCTCCAGATCTCCCGCTCGGGGATCCCCACCGGCGTCGTCTCGATCCCCCTCCGCTACATGCACTCGCCGGTCGAGATGGTCGATCTGCGCGATGTCGAGGCGACGGTGAAGCTGTTGGCGGCATTCGGGGCTCGTATCAGCAGCGACATCGACCTCAGTCGCTGAAGCGATCCGCCGGGGAGGGCTTGGCGGAGAGGGAGCCGGGTGCCCTTCCCCGGAAGCCGTTGCGCAGCTGGGACGTCTCACGC
>DASZDI010000387.1:0-2768 GCA_035942135.1 Solirubrobacterales bacterium
CTCCAGACACTCAACATCGAGCCATAGCGAGATGTGTCTGGAGGGGGTGACCCGATCGGCCAACAACGCTGGGTCCTACCCGGGATCGGCCACCGGCACAGCGATCTTCGCGTGATCATCCGGCAACAGCAGAATCGCCCCCTCGCCGGTGACATAAGCCTCCTCACCGTGCTGAGTGACGTCCATGCCAGTCGCCTCCTCGTGGTCGCTCACCCGCAGCGGCATCACCGCTCCGATCGCCTTCAGCAGCACGAAGGTGGCGACGAAGGCGTAGGTCGGCGCCGCCAGGACGGCGAGCACCTGGTCCCAGAGCTGCGCCGCGTTGCCGTAGAAGAGCCCGTCGGAGATCCCGTTCCAGCTCTCCTGGGCGAAGAAGCCGATGAAGAGGATCCCGAACAGGCCCGCGGTGCCGTGGGCGGCGAGGACGTCGAGGGTCTCATCGACCCGCGTCCGCGTCCGCCAGGCGATGATCGCCCAGCTCGGGATCGCCCCCAGCGCGCCCAGCAGCAGCGCCCAGCCGGGGCTGATGAAGCCGCCCGCAGGGGTGATCAGCACGCAGCCGACGATGATCGCGGTGGCGGCGCCGATCGCGGTCACCCTGCGACCGCGGATCGCGTCGAGCACGAACCAGACGGCCAGGGTCGCGGCCGGGCAGAGCAGCGTGTTGACGAAGGCAAGCGCGCTCGCTTCGCCGGTGTTGAAGCCGCTGCCGCCGTTGAACCCGAACCAGCCGAACCACAGCAGGCCTGCGCCCAGCAGCACGTACATCGCGTTGTGCGGGAGGAGCGCCTGGCGGCCGTAGTCTTTGCGCGCTCCGACCACCAGCGCGGCGGCGAGCGCCGAGAACCCGGAGGCCATCTCGACCGGCACGCCGCCGGCGAAGTCGAGCGTGCCGCCCTCGATCAGCCAGCCGCCGCCGAACGCCCAGTGGGCGAGGACGGCGTAGACGAGCACCGACCACAGCGCCGAGAAGACGAGGAAGGCGCTGAACCGCATCCGCTCCACCACGGCGCCGGAGATCAGCGCCACGGTGATGATGCAGAAGGTCGCCTGGAAGGCGAAGAAGAGGAGCTCGGGGATCGTCCCTTCGCCGCGCGGGGCGAAATCGACGCCCTGCATGAAGGCGTGGCCGAAGCCGCCGATCAGGTCCCCTTCGCCGTCGAAGGCGAGCGAGTAGCCGATCACCGCCCAGGTGACGGTGGCGACCGCGATCGCGGCGACGCACATCATGAAGGTGTTGAGGGTGTTCTTCGAGCGCACCAGCCCGGCGTAGAAGAGGCCCAGCGCCGGCGTCATCAGCAGCACCAGCGCGGTGGCGATCAGCATCCAGGCGGTGTCGCCCGTGTCGATCGCCGGGCTCATTTGTCCACCGGCGTCACG
Source organism: Solirubrobacterales bacterium (assembly GCA_035942135.1). GTDB lineage: Bacteria > Actinomycetota > Thermoleophilia > Solirubrobacterales > 70-9 > VAYN01. The sequence continues at coordinate 1,381 of DASZDI010000387.1, forward strand.
GCGCCCGCGTCGCTGTCTCCGGTGCGGATCCGCACCGCGTGCTCCAACGGCACAACGAAGATCTTGCCGTCGCCGACCTCGCCGGTGCGCCCGCCTTCGCAGATCGCCTCCACGGTTTTGTCGACGAAGCCGTCGGAGACGGCGACCTCGAACCGGACCTTCTCCGACAGGCTGATCTGCACGGTCGTGCCGCGGTAGGTCTCGACCCGGTCGAGCTCGCCGCCGTGCCCCTGCACCCGGCTCATCGAGAACCCCCGGACCTCAGCCCGGTAAAGCGCCTCAAGGACTTGGTTCGCCTGCTCGGGGCGAACGATCCCGATCACTAATTTCACATCGCCTCCCTCTCCGCTTGCCACTGCTGCGGCGCGAGCCTATGCGATGGCAAGCGGGATTGCGCGTGGGGCGGGTCGGATCGGTCGGCGCCCGCGCCCCCCTACAATCCCGAGCCGAATGGCCACGCGGCTCCGCAGGCGGCGACGGAAGCCGCCCCATCGCATCTGGCACAGGATCGCGATCCCCCTGGGGGTCCTCGCCGCGCTCCTGGCGATAGCCGGTGGGATCGGGGCCGCCTGGGCGCTCAACGTCTACAACTCGGCGCCGCCGCTCTCGAGCCTGAAACCGGTCCAGAAGGGCCGCTCCTCGGCGATCTACGCGGCCGACGGCAGCCTGATCGGCTTCATCCGCTCCGAAAACGTGCGCCAGCCGCTGCCCGCGAAGTCGCTACCGAAGGTGCTCCGCGAGGCGACGGTCGCGATCGAGGACCGGAACTTCTACCACCACGGCGCCCTCGACTACGAAGGCATCGCCCGCGCCGCGATCAAGGACATCGAAGCCGGCGCCGCGGTCCAGGGCGCCTCGACGATCACCCAGCAGCTGGTCCGCAACCTCTACATCTCCAACCCCCAGAACACGATCGAGCGCAAGCTGAAGGAAGCGAAGCTGGCGGTCGAATTCGAGGAGAAGCACACCAAGGGGTGGATCCTCAAGGAATACCTCAACACCGCTCCCTACGGGACGGTCGAAGGGCAGACCGCGGTGGGGGCGGAGGCGGCGGCGCAGACCTACTTCAGCAAGCCGGCGAAAAGGCTCAACCTGACCGAGGCGGCGCTGATCGCCGGCCTGCCGCAGGCGCCCTCCGAATACAACCCGTTCCTCGACCCGAAAGCGGCGCTGAAGCGGCGCAACGAGGTGCTGAAGGCGATGGCGGACGAGGGCTACATCAGCGACGAGGAATACCGCGAGGCCGGCACCCGCGGCCTCGGCATCGACCCCGGCAAGAAGTACCAGGTGATCAAAGACCCGTTCCTCTTCGACCTCGTCCAGAACGAACTGATCGACCACTACGGGATCAACACCGTCCGCAACGGCGGGCTCAAGGCCTACACGAC
>DASZDI010000388.1:0-2233 GCA_035942135.1 Solirubrobacterales bacterium
CTCCAGACACATCTCGCCTATGGCTCGATGTTGAGTGTCTGGAGCAGGGCACCCGCCCACGCTTCTAGGCTTTGGCCATGACCTTGCTGGCGATAGTGCTCGCCGTTGCGGTAGTGGCGCTGGCGTTGGCGTTGGTGCGAGAGCGGCGGCGGCTGCGGCCGCTGGAGAACCTGATCGAGGAGATGGAGAAGGTCGACCTCAGCCGGCCGGGGCCGTTGTTGCCGGCTTCGATCGACGGGGTCGGCGAGACCGAGGAGGTGGAGCGGATCGAGCTTGCCTTCCTGCGGATGATGCGGCGGCTGGAAGCCGAGCGGCGGCGGGCCGGTTCCGCCGCCCTTCACGCCCAGGAGGAGGAGCGCGCCCGGGTCGCCCGCGACCTGCACGACGAGGTCAACCAGTCGCTGACGGGATTGCTGCTGCGGCTGGAGGCCGCGCGCGAGGCGGCGCCGCCGGAGCTGGAGGCGGAACTGACCGAGACCAAGGCGCTGGCCAACCAGGCGATGACCGAGCTCCTCTCCCTTGCTCGGCAGCTGCGCCCCACCGCGCTCGACGACCTCGGACTGGCAGCGGCGATCGGCGGCCAGGTCGAGCAGCTCGCACGCGGGGAGATCAAAGCGAGCCTGAGCGTCGACGGCGACTTCTCCGACCTCGACGACGACGCCCAGTTGGTCGTCTACCGCGTCGCCCAAGAGGCGCTCTCCAACGCCGCCCGCCACAGCGGCGCCGGCAATGTCGAGGTGCGGCTGCGACGCATCGACGCCGGCGGCGTCGTGCTCGAGGTCGCCGACGACGGCCGCGGCTTTGCCTTCGACGAATCCGAGCGGGGGCTCGGCATCGGCGGCATGCGCGAGCGCGCTCTGCTCGTCGGCGGCGAGCTGACGATCGAGTCCCGCCCCGACCACGGCACCACGGTTCGGCTCAGCGTGCCTGTCTCAGGTTGACGGGCCGATTTCACTCCATATAGGCGTATTTCAGGCCCATCAACCAAACTGACCTCATGAAGGTGTTGATCGCAGACGACCACGGGATCGTGCGCTCGGGGATCCGGCTGCTGCTGGAGCGACAGGCGGACATCGAGGTCGTCGCCGAGGCGGGCGACGGGGCCGAGGCGCGGGACCTGGCGCTGCGGGAGCGGCCCGACCTGGCGATCCTCGACGTGAAGATGCCGAAGCTGACGGGGCTGCAGGCGACGCGGGAGATCAAGGCCCAGGCGCCCGAGGTCGCGGTGCTGATCCTCTCGATGCACGACGACGAGCGCTACCTGTTCGAGGCGCTGAAAGCGGGCGCGTCGGGCTACGTGCTGAAGGCGCAGGCGGACACCGACCTGCTGGCGGCGATCCGGGCGGTCGAGCGGGGCGAGCCGTTCCTGACGCCGGAGGCGCAGCGGACGCTGATCAAGGACGTGCTCGAGCGCGGCTCCAGCGGCGAGGAGGAGCTGACCCCGCGCGAGGAGGAGATCGTCAAGCTCGTCGCCGAGGCGCACACGACGAAGCAGATCGCCGAGCTCCTCCACCTCTCCGAGAAGACGATCGAGAACCACCGCTCCAGCGCGATGCGCAAGCTCGGCATGCGCGACCGGGTCGAGCTCGTCCGCTACGCGATCCGCCGCGGCCTGATCGAGCCCTGATCCAAGCGAACGTAGTTGTTCCCGCATACCGGGAAGAAGTACGTTCGGACCGCCATAACCGACCTCTTCGGTAGGATTTAGATCGATGCTGTTCTCGACCAAAGCGGAGTACGGGGTGCGCCTGATGGTCGAGCTGGGTCGCCAGCCCGGCTCGCAGCCCGTCTCGCTGGGCTCGGTCGCCGAAGCCGAGCGGCTGCCGCTCTCCTACCTGGAGCACCTGGTGGCGAAACTGCGCAAGGCGGGGCTCGTCACCTCGACCCGCGGCGCCCACGGCGGCTATCGCCTGGCGAAGCCGGCCGAGGAGATCACGATGGACGCGGTGGTCGAGGCGCTGGAAGGGCAGATCGCGCCGATGGAGTGCTTCCACGACACTCCCGAAGGCAAAGTCCTCTGCTCGCACGAGAGCGACGGCGACCACGCCTGCTCGACGAAGCTGCTGTGGATGCGGGTGCAGGGAGGCGTCTCCAAGGCGCTGGCAGGCACGACCCTGGCCGAGCTGGTGGAGTTCTCCACCAAGAGCGAGTCCACCCGCCGCGCCGTAATCGGCAGCGCCGCGTAAGAACGCCGGCGCCGCGGACACGAACAACCGACAACCCAGAACAACGG
>DASZDI010000389.1:0-9238 GCA_035942135.1 Solirubrobacterales bacterium
GCAGGCGCCCCGGTGGGCGCGCCTGCCGCCTCGAGCAATTGAGAAGCGGAGGGGCTCAGGCCCTAGTAGCGCGGCGGCGCTTCACGGTAAGCGGGGTCGCGGACTTCGCGGCGTTCTTCCACGGGGGGTTCGCCCGGTGCCACGGGGGCAACGCCTCTGCGGCGCGACCAGACGATTTCCTGGAAGAGGCCGATCAACAGCCCGACGGCGCCGGCGACCATGCGGATGACGCCGATCGTGTCGATGCTGAGGCCCGAGACGTGGATGTTCGTCGCGAACTTGAGGATCGCGCCGACGGCTATGAGGAATATGCCTGCTCCGATAGTCATGTCAGAGAGGTACCCCGGCTTTGGTTCGACAAACCGCAGTGGTCGCGTTATGGCCGCTATGAGGCCGAATCTCGGAGAGACGTCCAGAGGCGACGCTCGGCTTCGAGGACCCGTTGGGCGCCCTCGCCGACCGCGCGCCACAGGCTGGGGTGCGGCTCGTCACTCTCGCTGGCGGCCTTGAACGCCTCCGCCAGCGCGGTCCAGCGCGCCGCGGCCTCGGCCGCGAGCGGCGCCTCGTCCCGGCCCGCCTCCGCGAGGAAGCGCGAGTACATCAGCCGGAAGCAGCCGCCGCCGGTGCCGCGGCGCTCGATCACCTGGTAGGCGAAGCGGGCGCACCATTGCCAGTCCTCGACCGCCTCGGGCCAGGAGCCGGCCTCGGCCGCCAGGCGCTCGAGCGCGGGCACGCCGGCGAACTCGCCGAAGGGCGGTTCGAGCATCTCGCTCACCGCCCGCTCGATCGCCCGCGGCACCGCCGCCTCCAACCGCTCGCGGTCGATCGCCTCGCCGACGGTGAACATGTGGCCTTCCAGCGGATAGGCGGGGTGGCCGCTGTGGCGGGCGCGGTCGAGGTTCTCCAGCCGCGTCGTCTGCAGCTCCTCGAAGGCGGTGTCGGAGAGGTGCGCCGCCTCCTCGTCATAGCCCGCCAGCACCACCGCGTGCCCAGGGAAGTGGGCGGAGTTGCCGTAGTGGTCCAGGTAATAGATGTCGGTGAGCAGGAGCGCCGGCCGGCCGGCGTCGACCTCGGCCCGCGCCGCCTCCCAGGCCTCGCTGTCGCCCGCGGCGAAGGTCCGCATCTCCAGCGCCGCCCCGGTCAGCTCGCGGAAGCTCTCCTCCAGCCGCGCGGTGCGGCCGTTGAACCAGCGGCTCGGGGAGCTGTCGTCCATCGCCAGGTAGTAGAAGCCCGCGCCCGCGCCGAGGCCGAACGCCGTCTCCTCGCTGAGCTCGACCCCGTGGAAGGCGAGCAGGTTGCGCAGGGCCGTGGAGCCGCAGTGGTGGCCGGGGGTGTGGACGTAGCCGGGGACGGCGGGCATGGATCTGACATTCTGCCGCCGATGCGTGACCTCGACCTCAAAGCGCTGCGCTGGATGCGCACCCACGGCCACACGCCCGGGGTGGAGGCCGCCGCACAGGCGCTCGGCAAGGCGGGCAACAACGGGCTCGTCTGGTTCCTGCTCGGCGCCGCGCTGGCGATCCTCGACAGCTCGCGCTGGGAGTCGTGGCTGATCTGCGCGCTGCTGGGGCCGCTGGCGATCGGCCTCAACTACGCGATCAAGCTGGCGGTGCGGCGGCCGCGGCCGGTGCTGGAGGGCCTGCCCCCGCTCGGCGGCGCGCCCAGCTCGCTCAGCTTCCCCTCCGCCCACGCCACCTCGTCCTTCGCGGTGGCGACGGCGATGCTTCGCGTCGACCCGGCCACGGCCGGCGCGATGGTCGTCGCGATCGCCCTCGCGCTCGGCCGTCCCTACCTCGGCATGCACTACCCGTCCGACGTCCTCGCCGGCGCCTTCCTCGGCGTCTGCCTGGGCCTGATCGTTCCGCTCTCGTTCTGATGGGAGGCTGTCGCTGATGAAGGTCGGGATCGTGGGGCTGCCGAACGCGGGCAAGTCGACCCTCTTCAACGCCCTGACCAAGGGCGGCGCGCAGACGGGCGACTACCCGTTCACGACGATCGAGCCGAACGTCGCCGTCGCCCAGGTGCCGGACGAGCGGCTGGAGAAGGTCGCCGCGACCGTCAAGAGCTCCGAGCTGGCGCCGGCCAAAATCGACTTCCACGACATCGCCGGGCTCGTCAAGGGCGCCTCGGAAGGGGAGGGGCTCGGCAACCAGTTCCTCGCCTCGATCCGCGAGACCGACGCGATCTGCCACGTCGTCCGCTGCCACACCGAGTCCGGCGTGCCGCACCCCGACGGCCGCGTCGACCCGCTCGCCGACATCGAGACGATCGAGACCGAGCTGGTGCTCGCCGACTACGACCAGGTCGAGCGCCGGCTCGGGCGCGTCGGCAAGCAGGCGAAGACGGGGGACAAGGAGGCGATCGCCGAGCACGGCTGGCTGCAGGCCGTGCACGAGGCGCTCGCCGCCGGCCGACCGGCCCGCACGGTCCCGGTCCCCGACGCCGCCCCGCACGCTGCCCGCAACCTGCAGGGGCTGACCACGAAGCCGATCCTCTACGTCGCCAACGTCGACGAGGGCGACGCCGAGGCGCCGGAAGCGGTCGTCTCCCACGCGAAGGCGAACAACGCCGGCGTGGTCGCGGTCAGCGCCCGGATCGAGGGCGAGCTGGCCGAGCTCGATCCCGCCGAAGCCGAGGAGATGCGCGAGTCCTACGGCGTCGAGGGCTCCGGCCTGGCGCGCCTGGTCCGCGCCGCCTACGACCTACTCGAGCTGCTGACCTTCTTCACCGCCGGCGAGGGCAAGGAGGCGGTGGCGCGGCCGATCCGCCGCGGCGCCACCGCGCTGGAAGCGGCGGGCACGATCCACACCGAGATCATGGAAGCGTTCATCAAAGCCGAAGCGATCGGCTGGCGGGAGCTGGTCGAGTGCGGCGGCTACGCGGCGGCACGGGACAAAGGCCTGCTGCGGATCGAGGGCCGCGACTACGTGGTGCAGGACGGCGACGTCATAACCATCAAGGTCTGACCTCCATCAAGGTCTGATCCGTTGCGTGGTTCCTTATGCACCTATTTCGTGCAATAGGAACCACGGAACGCGGCTAGAGTCCGAGCCATGGAGGAACAGGCGCGGTTTCCGGAGGTCGGCGCCAAGGCCGGTCACTACGAGAGCTTCTACGTCAAGGCCTGTCGGCCGGGCGGGGGGCAGGGGATCTGGATCCGCCACACGGTGCACAAGCGGCCGGGGGCGGAGCCGAACGCCTCGATCTGGTTCTGCCTCTTCGACCGCGACGCGCCCGGGCCGCGGGCGACGAAGGTGACGGTGCCGGCCGCGCAGCTGTCGACGCCGGCGGGTTCCTGGATCCGCGTCGCCGACGCCGAGATCGGCCCGGGCCGCGCCGAGGGCTCGGTCGAGACCGACGCGCTGCGCGCCGCCTGGTCTTTCACCTTCAGCGGCGACGCCGAGCCCTGCAGGTACCTCCCGGCCGACTGGCTCTACAAGGCGCCGCTGCCGAAGACGAAGTTCCTCGCGCCCTACCCCGACGCCCGCTTCCAGGGCCGGCTCGAGATCGACGGCGAGACGATCGAGCTGGGCGGCTGGCCGGGGATGATCGGCCACAACTGGGGGACCGAGCACGCCGAGCGCTGGGTCTGGATCGAGGGCACCGGCTTCCCCGACTCGCCGGACACCTACTTCGACGCCGGTGCCGCCCGCGTCCGCCTCGGCTCCCGCGTCAGCCCCTGGATCCCCTCCGGGATGCTCGTCCTCGACGGCGAGCCGCACCGGCTCGGCGGCCTCGGCGCGATCCGCTCCGCCGAGATCGACGAGCAGCCCACCGTCTGCACCTTCCACCTCCCCGGCAAGGACGTCGTCGTCCACGGCCGCGTCTCCGCCCCCAAGAAGGACTTCGTCGGCTGGGTCTACGCCGACCCGCAGGGCCCCGAGCACCACACCGTCAACTGCTCGGTCGCCGGCCTCGAGCTGACGGTCGAACGCCCCGGCCTGCCGCCGCGCCTGCTCACCCTCGAAGGCGGCGGCGCCTACGAGCTGGGGATGCACGAGACCCAAGACCATCAACAAGATCACGGCATCCCGATCCAGCCGTACCCCGACGGCTGAATCGGCGGATTTGTCGACCAGGGGGAGACAAACCCGCCATGACCCGAGCGGGGCGCGGCGCTACCGGCTGATCTGGGTCGCGGTCGTGCCCGTCGTGCTGTGGACGCTGGTCCGCGCGCTCGGCCTCGACCGCGACTACCCGCTGGTGGCGCTGATGGCGTTCACGCCGTGGGCCGCGCTCGGCGCTCTCCTCGTCGCCGGCGTCGCCCTCGCCCTCCGCAACTGGGCCGCCGCTGCGGTCACGGGGGTGGCGACGCTCTGCCTCGTCGCCGCGGTGCTGCCGCGGGCGCTCGGCGACGGCACCGTCGACCCCGCCGGCCGCGCGACCCTCTCCGTCCTCTCGGTCAACGTCCACTTCGGCGGCGCCGACCCGGAGGTGTTGGTCGAGCTGGTCGACCGCCACCGGCCCGACCTGCTCGCTCTCCAGGAGCTGACCCCCCGCGCCGCCCGCGGACTCCAGCGGGCCGGGCTCGGGCGCCATCTCCCCGGAGCGGTCCTCGAAACCCGTCGCGGCGCCGCCGGCTCCGGCCTCTACTCGCGCCTGCCGATCCGCAAGCTGGACGGCGGGCAGCCGTTCTTCTTCCGCCAGCCCCGTGCCCTCCTGCGCATGCCCGACGGCCGCCGCGTCCGCGTCGTCGACATCCACCCCCTCCCGCCTGGCCGCGGCGCCGAAGAAGTCTGGGCCGACACGCTGGAGAGCCTCCCGTCCGCCGGCGACGGCGCCCCGTGGGTGCTGGTCGGCGACTTCAACGCCACCCTCGACACCGCCCCGTTCCGCGAGCTGCTCGACCGCGGCTACCGCGACGCCGGCGAGGTGGCGGGGGAGGGCCTGGAGCCGACCTTCCCGACGATGGGCTGGGGCGGCCTGCCACCCTTCATCACGATCGACCACGTCCTCGCCGACCGCCGCCTCGACGTCGTCGACTACGCGGTCGAGAACCTGCCCGGCACCGACCACCGGCCGGTCCGGGCCGAGCTGGCCCTGCCCTGAGCGGAGGGCTCAGGCGCTCTCCTCGGCGCTCTTGCCGATCTTCAGCCGACGCCGCAGCCACGCTTTCACCGGCTCGCTGAGGACGGCGATCACCAGCCCGAGCAGGATGCCGAGCAGGTACTTCCCGCCCGAGACGATCCAGCCGGCGAGGGCGCTGAGGGCCCCGGACCGGAACCAGGGGCTGCGCACGTCGACTTCGACGACTTCGCCTGCGGCGACCGGGACGCGCCGCTCTTCTAGGTTTGCCGCCAGGCGCTCTTCGCGCTCGCTCGCCGGGCGGGTCGAGTCGAAGGTCCGCGTCGGCGCGACCAAGAGCAACTGCGAGCCCTCGACGAAGCGGAAGTCGAAGAGCACGGCGGCCGCGGCGGAGTCGGCGGGAAGGCGCGGAAGCGGGACCTCGTTGCCGGTCTCGGTCGGCAGGACGCGGGAGCGGAGGGAGACCTCGCGGCGCTTGGCGAAGGTGTCGCCCTCGGTCGAGCGCTGGACGAGCTCCCAGCCGTGGCGCGAGAGGTGCGTGACGAGAAGGCGCTCCAGCTTTCCGGCGCCGAGGGAGGGAAGCGGGTCTCCCGCGAGGTCGGTCCTCGCCTTCTCGACGGCTTCCGTCTTCCGCAGGAGCCGGTAGTCCTCAGCCGCGCCCCGCAGGTCGTCGAGCGAGATCACGACGCGGTCGAGCAGGGCGAGCCGCTCCGGGTCGCGCTCGTAGGTGCCCTGGCCGAGGTAGGTGACCGGGATCGCGATCGTCGTCCGCGGTTCCGGCGAGGGGGCGCCGCTGTGCGGGAGCAGCGAGAGGACCGCCGCCCCGAGGCCCAGCACTCCGACGACGCCGCCGATCGCCGAGAGCACGGCGCTCCAGCGGCGCCGGGCCTGGGCCCGGGACCGGGCTCCGCCCGGCGAACTCTCTCGGCGCCCGCCCCGCTCCAGGAGGAGAGGCAGGAGGCCGACCGCGATCCCGGCCAGCACGAACGGCAGCAGGGACGGGAACGCCACGCACAGGGCCAGGCCCAGACCTGATGCAGCGAAAAAGGCACGTCCCACCGGAATCCCCCCGTTCCGAAGCCGAAGAAGGAGGGGAAATCTAAGGAACGACCTTCTCGAAGGTCATCCAGGTGTCGTAGCCGCCCAGCGCCACCGAGAGCTGGGAGCCGGTGACGGTGGACTCGCCGCCGGTCCCGATCAGCTTCGCGGCGACGATCCGCGGCGAGACGCCGGTCTTGGTGATCGCCACCCGTTTCAGCTTCCCCTTCAGGTAGCCGCCGAGGCGGGAGCTGATCTCCGGGCCGCTGAACTCGAGCGTCCACTTGTGCAGCGGGCAGTAGTGGTCGAAGGGGTCGGGGACGCCGACCAGGTAGGGGACCGAGCCGCCGAAGACGTTCTTGGCGCTCTCGGTGTGGCCGCCGGAGCAGGCCGAGTAGAGGGTCTGCGCGACCTCGCCGCCGTACATGACGACCTGGCCGCGGGTCGCGGCGACCGCCTCGTTGGTGCGGGCGTACTCGCTCTCCAGCCCCTCGTAGACCTGGCTGCGGGTGTCGGAGTAGAGGTCGAAGCCGTTGCCGCCGACGTCGCCGGTGAGCGCGATCGAGCGGACCGCGACCGCCTGCGCCTTCAGCTCCTCGACCGGCCAGGAGGGCGGCACCTCGTTCGGCATCACCCCTTTCACGTAGTGCTCCAGCGCGAGCGCGTTGACGACGTTGAGGGAGCCGGCCTCGCTTTCGGTCGGCACCGTCTCCAGGGCGCCGCGGTAGGTGCCGTGGCCGGCGATCTCGATCCGGCCGGGGCCGGCGGCGCGCAGCCTGCGGCCGCAGTCGGCGATCCGTTTGCCGCCGGAGCTGCGCAGCTTGACGCTGTTGCCGACGCGGTGGGCCTCGTAGCCGCGCTCCGGGTCGAGGCCCTCGCCGCAGGCGCTGGTGGCGCCGCTGAATTCGACGTCGCCGGGGGAGATGTCGAGCAGGACGCGGACGACCCGCGTCTTCTCCAGCGTGCCGAGGCTGGTCCCCCGGTAGTAGTGGCCGAGGATGAAGCGGTAGCTCTTGCCGTGCTTGGCGAAGCCGTAGGCGCCGTAGGCGCTCATCCCGACCCCGTGGCCGAAGCCGCGCCCGTGGACGACCCAGCTGACGGCGGCCGAGGACGCGGCCGGGTAGAGGGAGGCGAGGAGGGCAAGGGCCAGGCAGGCGGCCACCGCCGCCTTGATCTTGTTGACGAGCTTGGACATCTCTGAGCCAACAGATTCAACGAATCGGAGTAGCGCCCTGCATCGGCGGTTGCTTACTCTGGACGGGCACGCGATTCCGAGGAGGGCCCGATGGCGACGCAGACCGTAGAGGCAACCGACCACAAGCTCCTCGCCGCCGGCGAGTGGCGCGAGACCGGCGAGTGGAGCGAGGTGAAGAGCCCCTACGACGGCAGCGTCGTCGGCCGGGTCGCGCAGGCGGACGAAGCGCTGGTGGAGCGGGCGATCGAGGCCGCGCACGAGGCCTTCGAGAGCATCGACTTCCCCCAGCACGAGCGGGCCGCGGTGCTGGACCGGGCGGCCCACCTCGTCTCCCGGCGCAAGGAAGAGCTGGGGGCGATCATCGCCGCCGAGGCCGGCAAGCCGCTGAAGACGGCGCTGCTGGAGGCCGAACGCTGCGTCTCGACGCTGCAGTTCTCCTCGGTCGAGGCGCGCAAGCTGACCGGCGGCACGGTGCCGATGGACGCCGCCCCGGCCGGGGTCGGCAAGCTCGGCGTGATGCTGCGCGTCCCCTACGGGGTCGTCGGCGCGATCAGCCCCTTCAACTTCCCGCTCAACCTCGTCGCCCACAAGCTCGGTCCGGCGATCGCCGCCGGCAACGCGATCGTCCTCAAGCCTGCGGGCCAGACGCCGATCTCGGCCCTGAAGCTGGCCGAGGTCCTGCTCGAGGCGGGCCTGCCGGAGAGCTGGCTCTCGGTCGTGCCCGGCCCCGGCTCCAAGGTCGGCAACAAGATCGTCGAGCACCCGCTGACCCGGGCGATCACCTTCACCGGCTCGGCCCCGGTCGGCTGGGAGATCCGCTCCAAGGTCCCGCACAAGAAGGTGAACCTGGAGCTCGGCTCCAACGCGCCGCTGATCGTCAACAGCGACGGAGATTGGGAGACGGCGGCGGACAAAGCCCAGCTCCACGCCTTCTCCCACGCCGGGCAGAGCTGCATCTCGATCCAGCGAATCCTCGTCCACGAGGACGTCGCCGACGCCTTCGTCGAGCGGCTGGTCGCCAACGTCGAGAAGCTCACCGTCGGCGACCCGCTCGACGAGGGCACCGACGTCGGGCCGTTGATCACCCCCGACGACCGCGACCGCGTCAAGCAGTGGGTCGACGAGGCGGTCGCCGGCGGGGCGGAGCTGCTGACCGGCGGCGAGCTGGTCGACGAGGGCCGCTGCCTGGCGCCGACCCTGCTGAAGGCGCCGCCGAAAGAGGCGAAGGTCTGGTGCGAGGAGATCTTCGGCCCGGTGGCGACGATCGACACCTTCGCCGACTTCGACGAGGCGCTGCGCCTGGCCAACGACTCCAAGTTCGGCCTCCAGGCCGGCGTCTACACCCGTGACGTCGGCCGCGGCCTGCAGGCCGCCCGCACCCTCGAGTTCGGCGGCGTCCTGATCAACGAGGTGCCGACCTTCCGCGCCGACCAGCAGCCCTACGGCGGCGTCAAGGACTCCGGCAACACCCGCGAGGGCCCGGCCTACGCGGTGATCGAGCTGACCGAGGAGCGCTTCGTCACCCTGCAGGGGTAGCGAACGCACTTATGCCCGCATACCGGGAACAAATACGTTCAGGCGCGCGGGGCCGGCGGATTCGCCTCTCGCAAGCCGGGTAGCTGCGGTGCGGATGAAGCGAAAGGGAGCCGGGACGAGGGCGGTCGGCCTGATCGGGTCGATAGCGCTCCTGCTCGCGGTCATCGGAGCCTCGATCGCCGGCGCCGCCTCGGACCCGCTCGGCCTGACCACGGTCCAGCAGCGGATCGTCCCGCAGGGCGGCGAAGGGTTCGACCAGCTGACGACCGGGCCGGGGGAGGGGTACGTCGTCCGCGAAGGCGGCTTCGGGGCGCCGCAGCCGGGGCGCGAGGGCCGGCGGGTCTCGCTCGCCTACTTCGGGCAGCTCTCCGACTTCCAGCTCGCCGACGAGGAGAGCCCGGCGCGCGTCGAGTTCCTCGACCCGGCCGGCGCCCCCGTCGAAGC
>DASZDI010000390.1:0-16161 GCA_035942135.1 Solirubrobacterales bacterium
GCCCTGATTTGCGGCCTGGCCAGACGGCCAGCCCGCCTCTATATGCTGCTCGGCGATGGACCTGACGCTGTCGCCATCGGAGGAGGAGTTCCGCGACGAGGTTCGCACCTGGCTGCAGGAGAACCATCCCGGGCCGGAGCCGGAGGCGGGGCTCGACGAGATCATGGACTTCCGCCGCGAGTGGCAGCTGAAGCTGCACGGGGCGGGCTGGGCCGGGATCTCCTGGCCGAAGGAGTACGGGGGCCGCGGCGCGACGATGATCGAGCAGGCGATCTTCGCCGCCGAGGCGACGCGCCAGGAAGCGCCCGCCCCCGCCAACGTGCTCGGCCTGGCGATGGGCGGCCCGGTCGTCATCGCCCACGGCAGCGAGGAGCAGAAGGCCCGCTACCTGGAGCCGATCCTGACCGGCGAGGAGATCTGGTGCCAGGGCTTCTCCGAGCCCGAGTCCGGCTCCGACCTCGCCTCGCTGAAGACCCGCGCGGTCAAGGACGGCGACGAATGGGTGGTGACGGGGCAGAAGGTCTGGACCACCTTCGCCCAGTACGCGAAGTGGTGCATGCTGGTCGCCCGCACCGACCCCGACGCCCCCAAGCACCAGGGCCTCACCTACTTCTTGATGGACATGGAGCAGGAGGGCGTGCAGACCCGGCCGCTGGTCCAGATCACCGGCGAGGGCGAGTTCAACGAGGTCTTCTTCGAGGAGGCGCGGGTGCCCGACGCGAACGTCGTCGGCGGCGTCGGCAACGGCTGGGCGGTGGCGATCACGACCCTGATGAACGAGCGCGCGGGCCTCGCCTTCGGGGCGATCTCGCAGATCCAGAACAGCCTCGGCCGGCTCTCGAAGCTGGCGAAGGAGACCCGCTCGAACGGCGGCTCGGCCGCCGAGGATTCCTACTTCCGTCAGCGGCTCGCGCAGCTGCACATCGAGGTCGAGACGATGCGGCTCAACGCCTACCGGGGGCTGACGAAGACGATGCAGTCGGGGATCCCGGGGCCGGAGGGCTCGCTCGGCAAGTGGCAGTGGGCCGACATCAACCAGGACCTGACCGAGCTGGCGCTCGAGATCGAGGGCGCCTATGCCTCGCTCACCCGCGGCGCCGAGCACGCCGTCTCCGGCGGCGCCTGGCAGTACGGCTTCCTCCGCTCCCGCGCCAACTCGATCGAGGGCGGGACGACCGACATCCTCAAAAACATCATCGCCGAGCGGGTCCTGGGCCTGCCGCGGCTGCGCTAGGGACAGCGAGGGCGCTTCCATGTACTTCGACCTCACCGACGAGCAGCAGGCGATCAAGTCGACCGCCCACGACTTCCTCGCCTCCCGCTTCAAATCCGAGCGGGTCCGCGAGATCGCCGACAGCGACGACGGCTTCGACCCGAGCGGCTGGCAGGAGATGGCCGAGCTCGGCTGGACCGGGCTGGCGCTGCCGGAGGAGTGGGGCGGCCAGGGCCTCGGCATCGTCGAGCTGGCGATCCTCTTCGAGGAGATGGGCTACGCACTCGCGCCCTCGCCGCTCTTCTCCAGCACCCTCGTCGGCCTCGCCCTCGCCTTCTGCGGCTCCGACGACCAGCGCGAGCGCCACCTGCGGCCGCTCGCCCTCGGCGAGACCCGCGCCGCCCCCGCCTTCTGGGACGCCGGCTCGCCCGCCCTCGTCGGCGAGTTCACGCTTGCTGCCGAGGCCGACGGGGACGGGACCGTCCTCAGCGGCGAGAAGGTCCTCGTCCCTGACGCCGCGAGCGCCGACCTCTTCCTCGTCGCCACCGCCGACGGCCGCCGCCACGTCGTCCCCGCCGACGCCGAGGGCGTCACCGTCTCGCCGGAAGCCTCACTCGACCTCACCCGCCGCTTCTCCTCGGTCCGCTTCGAGGGCGTGCGCGTGGCCGCCGGGGAGACGCTGCCGGCGCAGGCCGCCGATTACTTCCAGGTCTTCCACCGGGTCTGCGTGATGCTGGCCGCTGAGTCGACCGGGGTGGCGCAGCGGGCGCTCGACTTCTCGGTCGAGTACGCCAAAGACCGCCAGCAGTTCGGCCGCCCGATCGGCGCCTACCAGGCGGTCTCCCACCGCTGCGCGCAGATGCTGCTGGAGACCGAGAACTCGCGCTCGGCCGTCTACGGCGCCGCCTGGGCCGCCGACGCCGAGCCGGAGTCGCTGCCGCTGGCCGCCTCGATGGCGAAGGCCTACGCAGGCGACGCCGGCTGGCGCGTCCCCGACGCGGCGATCCAGGTCCACGGCGGGATCGGCTTCACCTGGGAGCACGACCTCCACTTCTTCCTCAAGCGCGGCCGCTCCAACGCCGCGATCTTCGGCGACTCCAAGTGGCACCGCGAACGGGTCGCCGACATGGTGCTCGCCGACGAGCCCGCTCCGACCGCCTCCTGAGGCGGGCGGCGATGGGAGCGCTCGACCGCATCTCCGTCGCCGCGATCGGCACCTCGGTCGCCGACCTCGAGGCGGAGACGCTGCGGGCCGAGGCGGCGGGGGTCGAGTGCGTCTGGGCGCCGGAGCTGTTCCGCAGCGCCGTCACCCAGGCCACCTATCTGGCGGCGAAGACCGAGCGGATCGACGTCGCCACCGGGATCGTCTGGGCCTTCACCCGCAGCCCCTTCATCCACGCGATCAGCGCCCTCGACGTCGACGAGATGTCGGGCGGGCGCTTCCGGCTGGGGATGGGCGCTGGGGTCAAGCGGCTGAACGAGACCTGGCACAACGCCGACTACGGCCGCCCGGCGCCGCACCTGCGCGAGGCGATCGAGGCAACGCGGCTGATCATGCGCCAGGCGAGCGCGGGGGAGCCGATCCGCTACGAGGGCGAGTACTACGACATCGACATCAAGGGCTGGGTGCGCCCGCACCCGGCGCCGCGCGAGGCGGTGCCGATCTACACCGCCGCCGTGCAGGCGGGGATGGCGCGGATGGCCGGCGACGTCGCCGACGGCCTGATCGGACATCCCATCCAGAGCCTGCTTTGGATCGACGAGGTGGTGGTGCCGGCCTTCGAGGAGGGCCTGCGCCGCTCCGGCCGCGAGCGCGGCGGCTTCGACTACCTGCCGACCGTCTGCTGCGCGATCGACGAGGACGAGGGGCGGGCGATCGAGATGGCGCGCCGGACGATCTCCTTCTACGCGACCGTGAAGACCTACATGCCGCTCTGGGAGCTGCACGGCTTCACCGACAACGCCGTCGCCGCGGGCGAGGCCTTCCGCCGCGGCGACCTCGCCGCCGTCCCGACCGCGATCAGCGACGAGATGGTCGAGGCCTACTGCGCCGCCGGCCCGCTCGACAAGGTCCGCGCCCGGGTCGAGGCCACCGCCGAGCGTGCCGACGGCCTCTTCCTCACCCCGCCGACCTACTTCATCTCCCCTGAGGAGCTGAGCGAGTTCCAGAACCGCATCGTCGACGCCTTCGGCCCGGAGGCGTGAGCGCCGCGGAGAGCACTCTCGGCGACGGGAGCTATGAGTTCACCGCGGAGCTCTGGCTCTACACCGGCGAGGCCGCCTGGCATTTCATCTCCCTCCCGCCCGAGGTCTCCGACGACGTCCGCGCCCGGACCGAGGGGCTGCTCGCGTTCGGCAGCGCGAAGGTCGAGGCCCGGATCGGCGAGACGACCTGGCCCACCTCGGTCTTCTTCGACCGCAAGCGGGACTGTTTCCTGCTGCCGGTAAAGGCGGAAGTGCGCCGCCGAGAGGGCATCGACGACGGCGACCGGGTCAGGGTTCGGCTCGCCCTGTCGGGAACGTGAGCGCCGAGTCCGCAAAAATCATCCCTGGAGGAGGGTTTTCGCGGACTCGCGAGATGGAGGTGCTGGAGCGGGTGCGCTCGATCCCGGAGGGGTTCGTTCGCACCTACGGGGACGTGTCGCCGGGGGCCCCGCGGTTTGCCGGGGCGGTCCTCTTTCACGCCGACGATCCCGACCTGCCGTGGTGGCGCGTGGTCCGCGCCGACGGCTCGTTCCCGAAGGGCGACCGGCAGCGCGCGCTGCTCCGTGCCGAGGGCGTTCCCTTTCGCGGCCGGCGCGTCGACATGCGACTCGCCCGGCTCGCCGAGGACTAGCCCCGTTCCATCTCCCGCTGGACATCGGCCTCGGTGATCCGGTTGCTGGGGCCGTAGGCCTTCCAGCCCTGGATGACCGCGAGGATGGCGACGCCGAGGGCGACCCAGACCGGCCAGGGGTAGTCGCCGTCGCCCATCGCCCAGAGCAGGAAGCAGACGAGGACGGCAAAGGCACCGCCGATGGCGATGCCTTTGAAGTCCTGCTTCATCTTCAGGCGTTGGATCGCGAGCTCGCGCGCGTTCTCCGGCCTCTGGACGCCCTCCTCGATCACGCCGCCAATCCTATGGGCAGATGACGATCAGATGGAAGTCGGCGTCCTCCGGGGCGCCGTCTTTGCCTTTGGTGCGGACCTCGATCGCGTTCGGGTTGGCAGCGGAGGTGTTGGTCTGCGCGTAGCCGGAGTTCGGCACCGTGGTCCCGGCGTTGTTGCGGGAGGCGACGTTGGCGCAGCCGCTGACGTTGAACGGGAAGGTGACGGTGACCGCGCCGCCGCCCTCGGCTGCGGTGATGCCGGCGCCGCTGGCGCGGGCGAGCGCGGCGTTGCCGGGGCTGCCCGGGTTGTTGACGACGGCCCAGAAGGTGTGCGTGGCCACCTTGGCGAACGGCACCGTGCCGAGCTTGTTGTTGTTGATCTGGAACCCGGTCAGGGTGTCCTTCTTCAGCTTGCCGCCGCCGATCGTCTGCTTCTTGATCGCGCCGCCGTTGATCGTCTGCGCCGCGTAGGCGGTCCCCGCGAGGGACGCGATCAGGGCGACGATCGCGACCACCATCGCCGGCGACGGGCGCCTCTTCATAAGCGTGTTCATCATCTGGACTCCCTTCCAGGTCGGGCTGGTCGGACGCGGGCTACCCACGCCCCTGCTCCCTTAACCCGGCAGAGCGGAAACGAAGCGCTCGAAGGCGCCCATGTCGGTCACGGCGGGGCCGTGGCCGGGGAGGATCAGGCTCGGGTCCAGCGCGGCGAGCTTGCGGATCGAGCGGCGGTTCTCGGCCGGGTCGTAGGTGAAGATGTCGGGCGGCTCCTTGATCCCCGGCAGCGCCGTCGCGTAGCTCATGTTGCGGATCACGTCGCCGCAGATCGCGACCCGGTCGCTCTCGCGGAAGAAGATCACCTCGCCCCGCGCATGGCCGGGGGCGTGGACGACGCGGAAGCCGGCGACCTCGTCGCCCTCCTGGAGGACGCGCTCGACCCGGTACGGCGGCCCCTCCCAGATCGCCCGCACCACCCGGTTGACGGGGCTGTTGGTCGCGGCCTCCTGGATCGGCCGCTTGCCTTCCATCGCTTCGACGTCGTCGGCGTGGCAGGCAAGCGGGACGCCGCGCGCCTCGCAGACGGTCTTGGCGGCGCCCTGGTGGTCGGGGTGGACGTGGGTCAGGGCAAGCATCGAGATCTCCCGCCCCTCGAGCTCGGCGAAGATCCGGCGCCGATCCCAGCTGCGGCCGGCGTCGATGAGGACGTCCTCGGCGAGGTAGACGTTGATCGTCGGGGCGGGGATCTCCTTCAGCCGCCAGACCCCGGGCGCCATGTACTTCAATGCGAGATCCCGAGCCCGTCGCGAGGCTCGCCGCTGTGCTGGGCGAGCTGTTCGAGGCGGGCGACCTGCCGCTCGCCTTCCCGCCGCGCTGGGTGGTCGGCCGGCAGCGGCTCGATCAGGCGGAGGATGCGGTTGCGCACCTGCAGCGAGAAGTGGGGGGTGACGGGGCCGGCGAGGGCGCGGATGTCCTCCGCGGTGACCTCGGTCGCCCGGCCCAGCAGCTCGGGGTTCTCGGACTCGCTCATTCTCCGCCGCCGATCTTGGCGAGTTCGGCCAGCTCGTTGACTTCCGCCTGTTGGTTCACGTCGATTGCCTCCTGGTCGCCGATCACCCAGACGTGGTTGTAGAAGGCGCGGGTGGGGTCGGTGGTGTAGCCGGGCTTGACGTCGAGGAAGTAGCTGCGGACGTCCGCGGGCAGCGTAGCGGCGTTGTCGGTGAGCAGCAGCGGCCCCCAGGTCCCGGAGGCGGAGAGCGGCGCCGCCGCGACCGCGTCGGCGGGGGAGTCGCTGCGGGCGAGGACGAAGCCGTGGCCGGGGTCGTTGACGTTCCAGCCGAACCTGCCGTCGCGGTAGCGGGCCAGGGCGAGGGCGTTGGCGGCCGGGCCTTTGCCGGCGACGCGGCTGACGCGCTTGGAGATCTCCTCGATTTCCTCGACCACCGCTTTGGAGATCGCCGAGGCGGGGCCGAGGACGTAGACGGGGACCTTCGGGTGGTCCTCGAGGACGGCGGCCGTCGCCTGCGGCAGCTTCTTCGCCTCCGCGTAGAGCACCGGGTCGCCGGAGCGGGCGGCCCAGGCGGCGGCCGGCGCCGCCAGCTCGGGCTGCGAGCCGGGGGCGATCACGAAGTGGGCGGGGGGCTTGCCGAAGAGCTGGTCGCGGAGGGTGGCGATCTGGGCGGCGGTGCTCGCGGGGTCGCCGGAGTCGACCCGGGCGACCATCCCGGAGTCGGGCAGGGCGACGGCGCCGACCGCGAACAGGGTCGCCCCCTGGGTCGCTTTGCCGCCCTGCGGGTCGAGCGCCGCGATCGCTTCCTCGGACGCCTCCGGGAGCTCGTCCGGGGTCGAGAAGAGCAGCGGCGCGCGGACCGGCGGCGCCATCAGGACCGCGGCGGCGATCGCTCCCGCCACGTCCTCTTCGCCGACCAGCGTCACCGCCGCGGGGCGCTGCTCGGGGGTGGTCGAGGGGAAGACGGCAAGGGCGACGGCGGCCGCGTTGGAGGCCGGGTCCGAGCCGCCGATCCGGGTCGTGTTGTTGGTCGCGAAGCTCGGGTAGCCCAGCGCTTCGGGGGCCTGGGAGGCTGGAGCCTCCTCCGCGTCCGCGTTCGAAGCGGGCGCCGGCGCGGGCGCCGGGTTGCCGGCGGTCTCCTCGTCGCCGCCGCTGCCGCCGACGATCGCGGCGACGATGAAGACGAGCGCCAGCACCACGAGCCCGAGCAGGAACTTCGGCGCCGGGGACTTCGGCTCGCGCTTGCGCGGCTTTGCCGGCTTCGGGGCCTTCGCCTTCTTCTCCTTCGGCTTTGCGGCCTCCGCTTCGACCTCGGGCAGCTTCCGCGTCTCCTGCTCGGCGGGCGGTTTCTCCTCGCCGTTCTCGGGCGCGGGGACGTCGGCGTTGATCGGGCGCTTCGGGCTCACCGCAGGGAAACGTACCGAGCGGTGACGGGCGGGAGGGGTACAGTTCCCTCGACTGGCTGACTGACCAGTCAATCAGGCCCAGGCGCGAGAGAGGAACGAGATGGATTTCGCACTCAAGGAGGAGCAGCTGGAGTTCAAGGCGCGGTGCCGCGGGTTCGCCCGCGAGGTGATCCGCCCGGCTGCCCGCAGGCACGACGAAGAGGAGAGCATCCCCTGGGAGGTGATCAAGGAGGCGCGCAGGCAGGGCTTCGGCGGGCTCGAGGCGATCCAGCGCAACGCCGAAGACCCCGAGGGCCAGCTGCAGGTGATCGCGGCCGAAGAGTTCCACTGGGGCTGTGCCGGGATCGCGCTCGCGGTCAGCGGTTCCGGCCTCGCGGCCGCCGGGATCGCCGCCTCGGGCACGCCCGAGCAGATCATGCGCTGGGTGCCGGAGTGCTTCGGCAGCGGCGACGAGGTCAAGCTCGGCGCCTACGCGGTGACCGAGCCGCAGGCGGGCTCCGACGTCAAGAGCCTGAAGACGACCGCCAGGCGCGACGGCGACGAGTGGGTCCTCAACGGGACCAAGGTCTTCATCACCAACGGCGGCATCGCCGACGTCCACGTCGTCGTCGCCACCGTCGACCCGGCGCTCGGCACCCGCGGCCAGGCCTCCTTCGTCATCCCCAAGGACACGCCCGGCCTGAGCCAGGGCAAGAAGGAGACGAAGCTCGGCATCCGGGCCTCCCACACCGCCGAGATCGTCCTCGACGACTGCCGCGTCCCGGTCGACCACCTGCTCGGCGGCGAGGAGAAGCTGGAGCGCAAGCTGCAGCGCGGCCGCGAAGGGAAGAGATCCCGCGGCGCCGACGCGCTCGCGACCTTCGAGATCACCCGCCCGCTGGTCGGCGCCTCCGCGCTGGGGATCGCCCAGGCCGCCTACGAGTGGACCCTGGAGTACCTCGACGGCCGGTCCGAAGGCGGGGTGCCGCTGCTGAAGGCGCAGCGGGTCCAGCAGACGCTCGCCGACGTCGCGACCGAGATCGAGGCGGCGCGGCTGCTCGTCCAGCGGGCCGCCTGGATGGGCCGCAACGGGGTGCCGATGACCGGCGGCCAGGGCTCGATGTCGAAGCTCAAGGCCGGCGACGTGACGATGTGGGCGACGACGACGCTGATGGACCTCGTCGGCCCCTACGCGCAGAGCACCGAGTGCCCGCTGGAGAAGTGGTTCCGCGACGCCAAGATCTACCAGCTGTTCGAGGGCACGGCCGAGATCCAGCGGATGGTCATTTCCCGCATGCAGGCGCGCGAGTACGCCGAGCGGCTCGGCTACGGGGCCGAAGTCGCGGCGGCGGCGATGCGGGGATCGGACGAGAAGAAGGAGCCGGTCGCGGCGTAAGCTCGGGTCCGTGCACGGCCCGGGCGGTCACAACCACGCGCTCGACGCGCGGCGCGAGGACAGCCGACGGCGGATGTGGGCGGCGTTGGGGATCAACGTCGGCCTGCTCGTCGCCGAGGCGGTCGGCGGCCTGATCACCGGCTCGCTGGCGCTGCTCGCCGACGCCGGGCACCTGCTCTCCGACGTCGGCGCGATCGTCCTGGCGCTGATCGCGGTGCGCCTCGCCTCGCTCCCCGCCGCCGGGCGGCGCACCTTCGGCTACCAGCGCTCCGAGGTGCTCGCCGCGCTGGTCAACGGCCTGGTCCTGGTCGCGGTCAGCATCGCGATCGCGATCGCCGCCTTCTCGCGCTTCTCCGACCCGCCGCAGATCGACGGCTGGGGCGTGCTCGCGCTCGGCCTCGTCGGCCTCGCCGGCAACATCGCCGCCACCCTCGTCCTCGCCCGCGGCCAGCGCCAGGACATCACCCTCGAGGGCGTCCTCCGCCACTCCGCCGCCGACGCGCTCGGCTCGGTCGGGGTCGTCGTCGCCGGCGCCTTCGTCCTGCTCGGCGGCTCGCCCGTCGTCGACCCGATCGTCGGCCTGCTGATCGCGGTCCTCGTCCTCGTCTCCTCCTGGCGGCTGATCAAAGAGCCGGTCGACGTGCTGATGGAGGCGGCCCCGGCCGGGCTCGACGTCGAAGGGGTGGGGGCCGCGATCTGCCGTGAGGAGGGGGTGCGCTCGGTCCACGACCTCCACGTCTGGACGGTCACCGCCGGCTTCGGGGCGATCGCCGCCCACGTCGTCGTCGCCCGGGGCAGCGACCGCGACCTGGTCCGCCGCCGGCTGGAGCTGACCCTGCGCGAGGGCTACGGGATCGAGCACACGACGCTGCAGATGGAGGAGGAGGCCGACCCGGCGCTCCTGCACGTCGAGAACGCCCCGTCGGGCAACGGACCGACTACTTAATTTTCGTAGTTTCAGCGGCAGCCGGTTAGCTCCTCGATCGCTACGGGGTAGCTTGACCGGGTGATCCGCCAAGCGCGTGGGTATCTGCTGGGCGCGATGTCAGGAGCGACGCTGATCGCGATCGCCATCGTCGTCTTCGTGCTGGTCGTCTCGGCGGCCGTGGTCAGGGACTGGCCGATCGCCGGGCTCGTTGGCGCCGGCGACGAGGAGGCCGCGGTCTCTTCCGCCCGACCAGCGGCGGCGGGCACCGGTCTGACGGCGTTCCTGCCGGGCGTCAGCAGGGCTAAAGCCGCAGCCGCCGGCGACGACGGCGGCGCGGCGGGCAAAGGCGACGGCAGACGCGACTCCGATGCCCCCGGCCAGGGCGCGGGAGGCGTCGATGGGGAGCCGGGCGGTCCCGGCGGCGGAGAAGCCACGGGCGGAGGCGGCGAAGGCTCGACGCCCACCCAGTCTCCCGGCAGCCCCTCCGGCGGCGGAGGCGGCGACACGACCTCCGGCGGCGGTGGAAGCGGCGGAGGTGGAGGCGGCGGAGGCGGCACGCCCTCCTCGCCTTCCTCGCAGGTGACGAGCACCGTCAACCAGACGGTCGACCAGGTGGACCAGACGGCGACCGGCGGCGCTCTGGAAGAAACCGGCGTCACCCAGGTGACCGAAGAAGCCGTCAACGGCGTCGCCGGACCCGAATCGGTCGTCGGCAAAACCGTCGACGAAGCCGCGGGTGCGGTCGGCGGCATCGTCGGCAGCAAACCCTGAGCCGGCTCTCCGCCCGCCTGCGGGGCTAACCGTCACAATGCCGCCCTATGGGCGAGCGCGAACAGGCGGGGTCGGTGGCGAGCGGCGATCCGATCGAGGGTTCGGCGGTCTTCCCGGCGGGGAGCCGGGTCAACGAGCACGGGCACCTCGAGGTCGCGGGCTGCGACGTGGTCGAGCTAGCCGAAGAGCGCGGCACCCCGGCCTACTTCTACGCCGAGGACGACATCCGCGCCCGCGCCCGCGACTACCGCGAGGCCTTCGAGCGTCGCACCGACGACTTCGAGGTCCTCTACGCCAGCAAGTCGCTGCCCTGCACCGCCGCCTACCGGCTCCTCGGTGAGGAGGGGCTCTCGGTCGACGTCGCCTCCGGCGGCGAGCTGCACATGGCGCTGCGGGCGGGCTTCGACCCCGACCGCATCCACATGCACGGCAACAACAAGTCCGACGAGGAGATCCTCTTCGCGGCCCGGTCGGGCATCCGCCACCTGATCCTCGACTCCTTCGACGAGATCGAGCGCTGCGAGCGCCTGCTCGACGAACCGCAGAAGGTGCTGATCCGCGTCACCCCGGGGATCAAGCCCTCGACCCACGACTACATCACCACCGGCCAGCTCGACTCCAAGTTCGGCTTCGGGCTCGAGGACGGGCTGGCGGCGCAGGCGGTCGAGCGCGTCCTCGCCTCCGAGAAGCTGGAGCTGGTCGGCCTGCACGCCCACATCGGCTCGCAGATCTTCGAGCTGGAGCCCTACACGCTGGCGATCCGGGCGCTCGGCGAGCTCGTCGGCGACTGGTGCCGCGTCGTCAACGTCGGCGGCGGTCTCGGCGTCGCCTACACCGCCGCGGACGAGCCGCCCTCGATCGACGCCTACGTCGACGTCAAGGTCCGCGGCGTCCACGAGGTCTTCGGCGAGGGGGTGCGGATCCTGGTCGAGCCCGGCCGCTCCCTGGTCGCCAACAGCGGCGTCACCGCCTACCGGGTCGGCACCGTCAAGGAGATCGCCGGGGTGCGCACCTACGTCGCCGTCGACGGCGGCATGTCCGACAACCTGCGGCCGATGCTCTACGGCTCCCATTACGAAGCGCTGATCGCCGACCGCGCCGGCGCCGCTCCCGACACGCTGGTGACGATCGCCGGCAAGCACTGCGAGTCCGGCGACGTGATCGTCCGCGACGCGATGCTGGCCGAGCCCGCCGTCGGCGACGTCGTGGTCACGCCCGCGACCGGCGCCTACGGCTACGCGATGGCCAACAACTACAACGGCATCCCGCGGCCGCCGGTCGTCTTCTGCCGCGATGGCGAGGCGCGGGTCGTGGTCCGCCGCGAGACCTACGAGGACCTGACCGCCCGCGATGTCGATGCCTGAGGACGCCGTCCGCATCGGGCTGCTGGGACGCGGCACGGTCGGCGCCGCCTTCGCCGAGTTGCTGGCGGAACGGGCGGAGGCGGTCGAGGCGGCGACCGGGCGCAGGCCGGAGGTCTGCGGCGTGCTCACCCGCGGCGAGGGGGACTTCGGGGAGATCCTCGAGAGCTCGGACCTGGTCGTCGAGCTGATGGGGGGGACCGACCCCGCCCGCGGCTACGTGCTCGAGGCGTTGCGCGCCGGCAAGCCGGTCGTCACCGCCAACAAGCAGCTGCTCGCCCAGCACGGCGACGAGCTCTTCGCGGTCGCCCGCGAGGCGGGGGTGCAGCTGCGCTTCGAGGCCGCGGTGGCGGCGGTGATCCCGATCGTCCGCACGATCCAGGAGAGCTTCGGCGTCACCGAGATCGCGAAGGTCTTCGGGATCGTCAACGGCACCACCAACTTCATCCTCACCGAGATGGCGGCCACCGGCGCCGGTTACGACGAGGTGCTGGCGCGGGCGCAGGAGCTGGGCTACGCCGAGGCCGACCCCTCCGACGACGTCAGCGGCGCCGACGCCGCGGCGAAGATGGCGATCCTCGCCCGCCTCGCCTTCCACACCCCGGTCACCCTCTCCGAGGTCACCTACGAGGGGATCGAGGGGATCCGGCCCGACGACCTTGCCTACGCGAAGGAGCTGGGGCTGTCGCTGAAGCTGCTCGGCGTCGCCGAACGGCGCGACGGCGGCATCAGCGTCCGCGTCTTCCCCTGCTTCCTCTATCCCGGCCACACTCTGGCGCCTATCGAAGGCCCGTTCAACGCGGGCATGGGCGAGGCGCCGGCGATCACCGAGGTGACGATGTCGGGGCCGGGCGCGGGCGGCCTGCAGACCGCCTCGGCGGTGCTCGGCGACGTCGTCTCGATCCTCGCCGGCGACGCGCCCGTGCACGAGACGCGGGTCGAGCTGCCGCTCGTCGCCGACGTCGGCTCCTCCTTCTACCTCTACCTCGAGGTCGCCGACCGGCCGGGGGTGCTGGCGCGGGTCGCGACCGTGCTCGGCGACCACGAGATCTCGGTCAAGAGCGTCGTCCAGCGCGGGATCGGCGACGAGGCGCGGCTGGTGATGGTGATCCACGAGTGCCTCGAGTCCCGCTTCGCCGCGGCGGTAGAGGCGCTGGCCGAGCTCGACGACCTGCGCTCGCCGCCGCGCTCGATCCGCGTCATCGAGGAGGAGTACTGATGGCCGCGGGCCTGATCGACCGCTACCGCGAGAAGCTCTCGCTGGAGCCCGGCGATCCCGTCGTCACCCTGAACGAGGGCTCGACGCCGCTGATCGAGGCGCCGCGGCTCTCGGAGCGGATCGGCGCCCGCGCCTACCTCAAGTTCGAGGGCCTCAACCCGACCGGCTCCTTCAAGGACCGGGGGATGACCGTCGCCGTCTCCCGCGCCAAGGGGCGCGGCGCGCAGGCGGTGATCTGCGCCTCGACCGGCAACACCGCGGCGAGCGCCGCCGCCTACGCCGCCCGCGCCGAGCTGCGCGGGGCGGTGATCGTGCCGGAGGGGAAGATCGCGATCGGCAAGCTCGCCCAGGCGCTGATGCACGGCGCCCGCGTCGTCGCCCTGCAGGGGAACTTCGACGACGCCCTGCGGATCGTCCGCGAGCTCGCCCAGAAGCACCCGATCGAACTCGTCAACTCGGTCAACCCGCACCGGATCGAAGGCCAGAAGACGGCCGCCTTCGAGGTGGTCGAGGACCTCGGGGAGGCGCCCGGCGCGCTGGCGATTCCGGTCGGCAACGCGGGCAACGTCACCGCCTACTGGCGCGGCTTCCAGGAGGTCGACGCCGCCCCGGTCCTCTACGGCTTCCAGGCCGAAGGCGCGGCGCCGCTCGTCCAAGGCGAGCCGGTCGCCAACCCGGAGACGATCGCCTCGGCGATCCGGATCGGCAACCCGGCCCGCTGGGAGGAGGCGATGTCCGCCTTCACCGCCTCCCGCGGCCGCGTCGCCGCCGTCTCCGACCAGCAGATCCTCGACGCCTACCGCTGGCTCGCCGACACCGAAGGCGTCTTCTGCGAGCCCGCCAGCGCTTCCTCGGTCGCCGGCCTCCTCGCCCACGGCCTCCCGGTCGTCGAGGGCGCCACCCCACCCGAGACCGTCGTCTGCGTCCTCACCGGCCACGGCCTCAAGGACCCCGACACCGCCCTCGGCAAAGCCCCCGCCGTGATCGCCTGCAAAAACGACCTCAGCGCCGTCGAGCGCGCGGTCTTCGACTGAGTACGGTGAGACCGTACTCGCCAGTATCGGATCGCAATACCAATTGGTATTGGATTTCAATACTCGACCAGTCGTCTCAAGAATGACCGCGCGCCGTCGGCTCGTCCGCGTCCCCGCCTCTTCCGCCAATCTCGGCCCCGGCTACGACGCGCTGGGGGCGGCGATGGCGATGCACCTGGAGCTGGAGGTGGAGGAGAGGGGGGAGTTCTCCTTCGACACCGGCGGGCTTGAGGTCTCGAGCGGGCGCGACAACCTGATCGTGCGGGCGTTCGAGAGCCTGCGGCCGGCGGACGGGATCGCCTTCCGACTGCGCAGTGAGATTCCGCTGGCGCGGGGGCTCGGCTCCAGCTCGGCGGCGATCGTCGCCGGGCTCTTCGCCGCCGACCATCTCTACGAGCTGGCGCTCTCCAAGGAGGCGATGCTGGCGCGGGCGACCGAGATCGAGGGGCACCCCGACAACGTCGCCGCGGCGATATACGGCGGCTTCGTGGTCTGCAGCTCGGGGGCCGACGGCGCCCCGGTCGCGGCGCGCTTCGATCCGCCCGAGGGCCTGGAGGGGATCGTCGTGATCCCGCCCGACGAGGTCTCGACCGAGCGCGCTCGCGAGGCGATCCCGGCCGAAGTGCTGCTCGCCGACGCCGTCGCCAACGTCTCCGCGACGGCGATGCTGGTGCTCGGTCTGCGCAGCGCCGACCTCGACCTGCTCGCCCGCGGTCTTCACGACCGCATCCACCAAGACCGCCGCCGCGACCTCTACCCGCGCTCGATGGAGATCGTCGACTCGGCCCGGGAGATGGGCGCGCTCGGCGCGACGATCTCAGGCGCCGGCCCGACCGTCCTCGTCTGGACCACCTGGCAGGACGCCGGCAACGTCGCCGCCGGGCTGGAGGAGCGCTGCGCCGGCTGGGCCGAGGTGAAGCGGCTCCCCTTCAGCCCCCTCGGCGCCGACGTCCCGGAGCTCTAGGTGGACTGGGTCGTGCGGATCGGGCTGGTCGAGCTGGCGCTCGGCGGCCTGCTGGGCTGGGCGATGGTGGTCCGCGGCGAGCGGCCGGAGTGGCTGCGGCGGATCGGCGTCGTCGCCCCGCAGCGGATCCGCCAGGTCCACCTCGACTACGTGATGATGGGCCTGATCCTGATCGGCGTCGGCCTCGCCGTGCCCGACCTGCCGACGGCGGTCGCGGTCGCGCTCGTCTTCGGCACCTTCGTCAACCCCCTCCTCTTCGTCCCCCTCGCCTTCGACCCCGACGCGGAGCAGCGCCTCTGGTACCGCGCCCTGGCGGTCGTCTCCTTCATCTGCGTCAGCGGCGGCCTCGTCGTCGCCGCGATCGTCGGCCCCGGCTGAGGCGTTGTCGCTTTCTTCCTGGACGGGGGGAAGAAAGCGACAATCACAGTCTTGGGCTTGACCCCTGCCCCTATAATCCGGCAACTTGTTAACCCGTCGCGCGCCCGCTCGAAGAAGGCGTGGAACCCGGGAGGTCAAAATTGAAGGCCCAGTCCGATCGCGGCGCTCGCGTCGAGCGCTACTCGCCAGAGCGTCCCTACAAGCCGCTTGTCTCTCCGCCCAGCGTCGAGGACAAGGACGCCTGTGCCATCTACGCATCCGTCCGCAAAGACGCGACGCCGAGCCATGAGCCGATCGAGCTGGCGATTCCCGCCCTGCAGAAGATGCTCCACCGCGCCGGCAACGTCGACGGCGAGGGGGACGGCTGCGGCCTCCTGCTCGACATCCCGCGCAAGATCTGGGCCGAGGAGGTCCGCTCCGGCGGCCACGACCCCTCGCTCGCGACCGACGACGCCTTCGCCGTCGCCCACGTCTTCATCGAGCGCTCCCAGGACGTCGAGAAGATCAAGCACGACGCCCGCGAGCTGCTCGCCGAAGGCGGCTTCCGCGTCCTCGCCGAGCGCGTCGGCGTAGTCATCTCGCCCGCCCTCGGCCCGACCGCCCGTGAGGAGGAGCCGATCTTCTGGCAGCTCGCCGGCCTCGTCCCTGACGCCGGCTGCCGCGACTCGGTCCTCTTCGACCTGATGATCGAACTGGAGAAACGGCTCGACGTCCACGTCCCGTCCTTCTCCGCCACCACCTGCGTCTACAAGGTGATGGGCGCGCCGAACGTGCTCGGCGAGTACTACCCGGACCTCCACGACCCGCGCTTCGAGACGATCGGCTGCTTCGGCCACAACCGCTACTCGACCAATACCTGGCCCTCCTTCAAACGGGTCCAGACGTTCTCGATCCTCGGCCACAACGGCGAGATCAA
>DASZDI010000391.1:0-4436 GCA_035942135.1 Solirubrobacterales bacterium
CCTTTGACCCGGCCGGACTCGAAGCGCGGCTAGCCGAGCTCGAGGGCGCGATGGGGGCGCCGGGCTTCTGGGACGACCAGGAGGCGGCGGCCAAGACATCGGCTGAGCACGCGAGGACGCAGAAGCGCATCGACGGCTTCCGCGGGCTCGAGGGCGACGTCGCCGACCTCGACGACCTGGCGGAGATGGCCGCCGAGGACGAGGAGATGGCGGCTGAGCTGAACGCGCAGCTGGGCTCGGTCGAGCAGCGTCTGGCGGAGCTGGAGGAGGCGCGCCTGTTCAGCGGCGAGTACGACGCCGGCGACGCGGTGGTCACCGTCCACGCCGGCGCCGGCGGCACCGACTCCCAGGACTGGGCCGAGATCCTGCTGCGGATGTACCTGCGCTGGGCCGAACGGCGCGACTTCAAGGTCGAGATGGTCGAGGCCTCGGCGGGGGAGGAGGCGGGGCTGAAGTCAGCCACCTTCATCGCCCGCGGCGAGAACGCCTACGGGCTCTTCGCCGCCGAGCGCGGCGTCCACCGGCTGGTCCGGATCTCCCCCTTCGACTCCTCCGCGCGCCGCCACACCAGCTTCGCTCAGGTCGACATCGGGCCGGTGGTCGAAGACAACGTCGAGGTCGAGATCGCCGACGACGACCTGCGGATCGACACCTACCGCGCCTCCGGCGCCGGCGGCCAGCACGTCAACAAGACCGATTCCGCGGTGCGGATCACCCATGTCCCGACCGGGGTCGTCGTCCAGTGCCAGAACGAGCGCTCGCAGACCCAGAACAAGGCGGTGGCGATGCAGCTGCTGCGCTCGAAGCTGATCGAGCTGGAGGAGCGCAAACGCTCCGAAGAGCTGGCGAAGGCGCGGGGGGAGGTCAAAGACGTCGCCTGGGGCTCGCAGATCCGCAGCTACGTGCTGCACCCCTACACGATGGTCAAGGACCACCGCACCGAGCACGAGGTCGGCGACGTGCAGCGGGTCCTCGACGGCGACCTCGACGACTTCGTCCGCGACTACCTGAACAAGACCGCGGCGGCCTCGGCCGGCTAGCGATGGAGCCGCTCTTCCAGCTCGAACGGGCGGCGGGCGGCGAGCCGGAGGGCCTGCTGGTCCTCCACCACGGCCGCGGCACCGACGAGCGCGACCTGCTCGGCCTCGCCGACCTCCTCGACCCCGAGCGACGGCTGCGGGTGGTGACGCCGCGGGCGCCGTTGACCCTGCCGGGCTCTCCCGGCTACCACTGGTACCTGGTGTCGCGGGTCGGCCACCCCGACCGCGAGAGCTTCGAGGCGGCCCGCGCGGCCCTGGCCGAGCTGCACGACCGGCTCTGGGAGGAGGGCGGGGTGGGGCCGGAGCGCACCGTCCTCGGCGGCTTCTCGATGGGCGCGGTGATGAGCTTCGCGATGGGGCTGGGAGCCGACCGGCCGGCGCCGGCCGGGATCCTCGCCTTCAGCGGCTTCGTGCCGACGGTCGAGGGTTGGGAGCCGTCCTTCTCGGACCGCCGCGGCACCCGCGCCTTCGTCGGCCACGGTCGCCGCGACCCGGTGATCGGGATCGAGTTCGCCGAGCGGGCGCGCGACCTGATCGAGGCCGGCGAGCTCGACCTCACCTACCGCGAGTCGGACCTCGGTCACCAGATCGACCCCGCGCACCTGCGCGAAGCGGCGGCCTGGCTCGGCGAGGTCGTGCCCGCGCGGCGCGGCTAGGCGCGCTTCAGGACCAGAGCAGCTTCTTGGCGCCGTCGCGGTGGGCGCTCAGCTCGACCTGGCAGGAGGGCGGGGTGCCGACGGCGTGCAGCTCGACCTCGAACTCGCGCGCCGCCACCGCCTTCTTCATCTGCTTCTCGGCGAGCTGGTAGGTGTCGCGGTAGACCCCGGAGCGGCGGAAGCGGGCGTGGTCGGTGCCGAGGTAGACGACGCCTTTGGCGCTGCGGAGAAGCGCCTCGACGTCGACCGTGGCCGGCTTCAGCGTCCTGTAGTGGACGGTGAGCCGCAGGCGGCGCTTGCCGGGGTTGGCGGTGACGGTGGCGCTTGCCTTCTGCAGCAGGCACTCGTCGTCCTTGCGCTTGCCTTTGCCCTGACCGGTTTCTTCTCCGGCTTCTTCGCAGAGCTCTTCTTCGTCGGGTTCGCAGGCTTCGTCTTCTTCGGCTTCGGGCCCGTCGTCTTCTTCGGGTTCCTCCTCGGCTTCCGGTTCTTCCTCCTCGGTCACCGCGGTGAGGAAGGCGGGCTCGGCGAGGCCGGGCAGGCTCGCGGCTTGGGCCGAGACGGAGGCGAGGAGCAGGGAGAGGAGGAGCAGGGCCGACAGCAGGGGGAGTTTCCGCATGGCCTCTGCATCGGAGCCCTGCGGGGGCTCCTTTAGGGACTCGGCCTTTCGTCCAGGACTCCCTCCAGCTCCAGCAGCGCCTGCTTCATCGGCAGGCCGCCGCCGTAGCCGCCGAGGGCGCCGCCGGTGCGCAGGACGCGGTGGCAGGGGACGACGAGCGGGATCGGGTTGCTGCCGCAGGCGGTGCCGGCCGCCCGCACGGCGCGCTCATTGCCGGCGGTGCGGGCCATTTCCGTGTAGCTGCGGGTCTGCCCGTAGGGGATGCGGTTGATCGCCCTTAAGACTTTCTGGCGGAAGCCGCCGCTGAGGCGCCAGTCGAGGGGCAGGCCGAAGCGGTCGAGCTTGCCCTCGAAGTAGAGGTCGAGCTCGCGCCGCGCCTCGTCCAGCTCGGCGGGCGCCTCGAGCACGCGCGGGGAGACCCGCTGCGCGAGGTCGACGAGGAGCTCGTCGTGGTCCTGGTTCGGCAGGCCGACGCGGACCAGGCCCCTGCGGGTCTTCGCCAGCAGCAGCGGCCCGAACGGGGAGTCGGTGCTCACGTAGGCGACGTCGAGCAGGCCCTCCTCGGCCGCCCGCGCCGTCAGCCGGTCGATCGCGCCCTTCGTGCTCGATGCCTTCGCCGTCGCCTTCATCCCAGCTCCTTCCTCAGTCGCTTCAGTCCCTCGTGCAGGCTGCGCCGAGCCGCCTCGGGCGAGCAGCCGAGCGCCGCCGCGATCTCGTTGTGCGGGAGGTCGCTGCCGTAGCGCAGCGCCACCGCGGCCCGCTGCTTCGGCGGCAGGGCGCCGACCGCCGCCCAGAGCCGCTCGTCGGGCTCCGGCAGCCCGTTCGGCGCCGCGGTCTCCGCCGGCTCCGCCACCGGGACCGGCTGCCGCCCCTTGGCGCGGTGGTGGTCGATCGCCTTGCGATGGGCGATCGTCAGCAGCCAGCCGCGCAGGTTGCGCCCGTCGCCGAGCTTGGGGTAGGCCCGCAGCGCCGCCAGGAAGGTCTCCTGGAAGCAGTCCTCGGCCCCGTCCCGCCCGACCGCTCCTCGCAGCACCGCCATCACGGCACCGGAATGGTCGTCCAGGACGGTTTGGAACGGCGGCAGCGCGGTCACTCTGGTGATTAAACGTGCCTGGCCCCCGAAACGTGAGATCCGCCCTGAACGAGGGATGCGTTTCCGTCCATATCGGGCGGAAATGCATCCCTCGTTCTTCATCTAGGGTGGCGCGATGACCGAGTTGACGGAGGAGGTCGAGGAGCTCGTCGCGCGGACCCTGGCCGAGGACCTCGGCGAGGGCGACGTCACCTCGGAGGCGACGGTGCCGGAGGACGCGCGGGCGCGGGCGCGGATCGTGCAGAAAGCGCCGGGCGTCGTCTACGGCCTCGCGGTCGTCGCCGAGGCGATGCGCCGGTGCGGGGTGGAGGACGTCGACAACCTCGTCGTCGAGGGCCAGTGGCGCGAGGACGTTCCTACCGAGGTGCTGCTGGCGAGCGGCACCGCCCGCTCCCTGCTGGCCGCCGAGCGGACCGCGATCAACTTCCTCGGCCACCTCTCGGGGATCGCGACGCTGACGTCGCGCTATGCGGAGGCGGTGGTCGGCACCGGGACCACGATCCTCGACACCCGCAAGACGACCCCGGGGCTGCGGCGCCTGGAGAAGGCCGCGGTCGCCGCGGGCGGCGGCATCAACCACCGCTTCGGCCTCTACGACGCGATCCTGATCAAGGAGAACCACATCGCCGCGGCGGGCGGCCTCGCGAAAGCGGTCTACGCCGCCCACAACGCCCACCCGGCGATGGCGATCGAGGTCGAGGTCCGCAACCTCGACGAGACCGCCTACGCGCTCGGCACCGGCGCCGACCGCCTTCTGCTCGACAACATGAGCCTCGACGAGATGCGCGCCGCCGTCGCCCTCCGCGACGAGAACACCGCCGACGCCGACAACGTCTCCCTCGAGGCCTCCGGTGGGGTGACCTTGGAGAACGTGCGAGAGATCGCCGAGACCGGCGTCGACTTCATCTCGATCGGCGCATTGACGCACTCGGCGCCCACGCTGGACTTCTCGATGCTGCTCGAGTTGGCCTGATCCAGAGCGAGCCTAGGGGAGAGCCGGGGGAGGGCTCGCCGGACACTCCCCGCTTTTG
>DASZDI010000392.1:0-2954 GCA_035942135.1 Solirubrobacterales bacterium
CTTGCCGAGGTAGTGGTCGATGCGGAGGACCTGGTCCTCGCGCAGGACCGAGCAGAGCTCGGCGTTGAGCTTGCGGGCGGAGGCGAGGTCGTGGCCGAAGGGCTTCTCGATCACCACGTGCGCGTTCTCGGTCAGCCCCGCCGCGCCGAGGCCCTGGACGACGGTGGCGAAGAGCGAGGGCGGGATCTCCAGGTAGAAGACCGGGCGCTGCGCGTCGCCGATCGCCTTGCCGACCCGCTCGAAGGTGTCGGCCTCGGCGTAGTCGCCCTGGACGTAGGTGAGTCGCCCGGCGAGGCGGCCGAAGACGTCCTCGTCGGGATCGCCGACGGTGGCGCCGATCGCCTCGCGGGCGTGCTCGCGCAGCTTCTCGTCGTCCCAGTCGTCGATCGCCACCCCGACGATCGGGCAGTCCAGCTTGCCCCGCTCCTCCAGCCGGTAGAGCGCCCGGAAGGTCATTTTCCTCGCCAGGTCGCCGCTGATCCCGAAGATCGCCAACACGTCGGCGGCGTTCTCGGAGCGGTTCGTCGCGGCC
This sequence comes from Solirubrobacterales bacterium, assembly GCA_035942135.1. Taxonomy (GTDB): domain Bacteria; phylum Actinomycetota; class Thermoleophilia; order Solirubrobacterales; family 70-9; genus VAYN01. Next base: position 533 of record DASZDI010000392.1, read on the forward strand.
TTGCCCATCGGCGATGCAGGCTATCCCAGCGCCCGGGGTTCATCGAGTCCAATGCCCGACCCTCTTCGAGTCAGCCTCGGTACACCTATATGGGGCACTCACGCGGACTCGGTGAAAGTACGATGGACGCAGATGGCGGTTTTGTAAACCAGGGGTTGACGAAATCGCCTGCCACCCACAGCGCTTACCAGCGGAGGTCTGCATGGAACTCGGAATCGTCGGGCTCGGTCGTATGGGAGCCAACATGGCCCGGCGCCTGATGCGCGACGGCCACAAGGTCGTTGCCTACGACGTCAACCCCGACGCCGTCTCGCGGCTGGCGGGCGAGGGGGCCGAGGGCGCGTCCTCGCTGGAGGAGATGGCCGCGAAGCTGAGCGCGCCGCGGTCGGTCTGGATCATGGTCCCGGCCGGTGAGATCACCGAGAAGACGGTCGAGGACGTGGCCGCCGTGCTGGAGCCCGGCGACGCGATCGTCGACGGCGGCAACTCCTACTACCGCGACGACATCCGCCGGGCCGAGAAGGTGGGGGAGCGGGGGATCGACTACGTCGACTGCGGCACCAGCGGCGGCGTCTTCGGGCTCGAGCGCGGCTACTGCCTGATGATCGGCGGCCCCGACCGCGCCGTCGAGCGGCTCGACCCGATCTTCGCCGCCCTCGCCCCGGGGGTCGACTCGGCGGAGCGGACGCCGGGGCGCGACGGCGATCCCTCCCCCTCCGAGAACGGCTACCTCCACTGCGGCCCCAACGGCGCCGGCCACTTCGTGAAGATGGTCCACAACGGGATCGAGTACGGGATCATGGCTGCCTACGCGGAGGGGATGAACATCCTCAAGAACGCCAACGCGGGCAAGGTCAAGCGCGAGGCCGACGCGGAGACGGCGCCGCTCGACCACCCCGAGTACTACCAGTACGACCTCGACCTGCCCGAGGTCGCTGAGGTCTGGCGCCGCGGCAGCGTGATCGGCTCCTGGCTGCTCGACCTGACCGCGGCGGCGCTGCGCGAATCGCCCGGCCTGGAGGGGTTCGCCGGCCGCGTCTCCGACTCCGGCGAGGGCCGCTGGACGGCGATCGCGGCGATCGACGAGGGCGTGCCGACGCCGGTCCTGACCACGGCCCTGCACGAGCGCTTCTACTCCCGCGGCCTCGGCGACTTCGGCGACAAAGTGCTCTCCGCGATGCGCAAGCAGTTCGGCGGACACGACGAGAAGGCGAGCTGAGGCGGCGATGGCGATCGAGATCGAGGTCGCCGGAGACGAAAAGGCCGCCTCCCGGCGCGCCGCCGAGCTGATCGCCGCTGCGGGCGCCGCGGCGGCCGCGGAGCGCGACCGCTTCGCCTTCGCGATGAGCGGCGGCCGCTCCCCCTGGGCGATGCTGGCGATCCTCGGCGACCTCGAGCAGATGCCCTGGGACCGGACCGAGCTGTTCCAGGTCGACGAGCGCATCGCGGCGCCGGGCGACCAGGAACGCAACCTCACCCACATGGTCCTCGGCCTCTCGATGTCCCACCAGCCCGCCCTGCGCCCGATGCCGGTCACCCAGCGCGACCTCGAGGGAGCCGCCCGCACCTACGAAGACTCCCTCCCCGACCGCCTCGACCTGGTCCACCTCGGCCTCGGCCCCGACGGCCACACCGCCTCCCTCGTCCCCGGTGACCCCGTCCTCGAGGTCGACGACCGCCGCGTCGCGATGACCGCCGAGCCCTACCAGGACCACCGCCGCATGACCCTCACCTACCCCGCCCTCACCGCCGCCCGCCGCATCGTCTGGCTCGTCACCGGCCCCGACAAGCAAGAGCCCTTGGCGCAGCTGCTGGCCGGCGACGAGTCGATCCCCGCGGGCCGGGTGCGGAACGACGAGATGGTCGTGGTGGCGGACGAAGCCGCTGCGGGTTAGACGAGCGAGAGTGCGTCCCTCACCTCGGCCAGCTTCGTCATCCGGGGATCGCCCTCGCCGGCCAGCCGCCCCAGCCACATCTCGATTTCCTCCAGATCCAAAGGAGAAGTGGCGACCAGGATCTGCTCGATGTCCAGCCAGTCCTTGGTGCGATCGAGCATCGCCTTGCGGACGACGAGGTGCTCCGGAGCGACTATCGGGATCGTGCCGTCGTTGAAGGGCACGCAGCGGATGTCTCGACGCATCTGCTCGTGCAGGGAGTCGCAGGAGAAGAACAGGTGCAAGAAGCTGGAGCCCCATTCGAGCCGCACCTCGTCGGTTCGCCTCGGGTCCCTTTCCTCGACCTGTAGCGCGATGTCTAGCGCTGCCAGGGGATTGCGGAGATCCGACCAGCGATCTGCCGGCAGGAAGACGTTGACGTCGATGTCGACGGTCGAACGAGGCTCGCCGTAGTACCCCACCGCCAGGGCGCCTCCGACGGCGTGGCTTATTCCTCTCTCGCTCAGCTTCTGGTGAACGGCTGAGAC
>DASZDI010000393.1:0-5218 GCA_035942135.1 Solirubrobacterales bacterium
GAGGAAGAGCATGTTGAAGATGATGTGGAGGAAGCCGCCGTGCATGAACATCGAGGTGAGGATGGTCAGATACCAGGCGGGTGCGTCGAGGGGTTCGGGCGCCGGGATCGTCGCCCGGTTGGCGCGGTGCAGCGCCACTGCCTCCTCGTACCCCTCGGTGCCGCGGCAGACGACGGCCGCTTCGGCGACGGTCGGCGAGACCTCGGCCGCTCCCAGCTCGCACTCGGTGTCGGGGTTGAGCAGGCGGTAGGGGATCGCCCCGTACTCGATCGTGTTCTCCGAGCGCTCGCTGATCGTCGGATATGAGGCCGAGCCGGCCTCGCTGTCGGAGAAGCCGAGCTGCCAGGCGAAGACGAGGACGCAGGCGAGGATCAGCGCCACGGTGACGATCGGGAAGCGCTCGGTCGGGATGTCGTCCTTGAGCGGGATCACCTTGCCGGAGCACTACCCGGCCGGTGGGACTTCAACGTGCCTCAGCGCAGCTCGTCGAGCGAGCCGACCTCGAGGTCGAACGGTTCGTCCTCGGAGCGCCGCCGCCGATACGGGGAGACGGTGACGCGGTGGGTCTCGCCGCAGACGCACGGGACTTCGATCGGGCTGGTGTCGGCGGCGGGGTCGGTGTCGACTTTCAGCCGCCGCAGCTGCCCGGTCGGCTTGCAGCCGAAGGAGATGACCCAGCCGTAGTCGGGGCGCTCGGCGCGTTTCTTCTGGCGGGGCGGGCCTGGCATCCGCCCAATCTATGCGCTCGCCCGGCCGCTAACGCGTCGAGGCCGTGTTCAGCTCCACCGCGGCGCGGATCAGCGCCTTGAAAGCCCCCTCGTCGATCTCGTCCCCCTCGTGGAAATCGATCGCGCGCCTGGTGTTGCCCTCGAGGCTGGAGTTGAAGAGCCCAGCAGGGTCCTCCAGCGAGGCGCCCTTGAGGAAGGTCAGCTTGACGACCTTCTTGTACGTCTCCCCGGTGCAGATCATCCCCTCGTGCTCCCACACCGGGACCCCTTTGTATTTCCACTCCTCGACGACTTCGGGGTCGGCCTCCTTGACGAGACGCCGGACCCGGGCAAGCGTCTCCCCCCGCCAATCGCCCAGCTCCTCGATCCGCGCGTCGATCAGCTGCGACGGAGAGCTCTCGCCTTTGCTCACGACGACCATGACCCCGTGAGCAGCCGAGGAGCTCCCGGCGAGGCGTCGACGGCCGACGCGACGGTGCTCGAGCCCTGGAAGGACATCGCTCCTCTGGCGCGCAACGAGTTCATCTGCCGGGTGGAGGATGCCAAAACAGCAGGCGACCCGGGACAGGGCTCAGAACAGTGACGAGATCCCGACGCGTGAGCCGCCGGCGCGACACTCGGGCGGGATGCAGGCGAAGTCGGTGTTGAAGATGCGGCCGAAGAGGGACTCCTCCGTCGGGAAGATGTAGGTCCCCTTCTGCAGCAGCACCTGCTCGACGTCGCCGCGCTTGAGGATCAGCAGCTGGGCCTGCTGACCGGGCCGGCGGAACCGGATCAGGACCGAGTTCGAGTCGCTGGAGACGTAGCTGCCTTCGATCCGGCGCTGGTCGGTGAGGATGACCAGCGCGCGGGGTCGGATTTCCGGGAACTCGCGCTGCCGAACGCCGCTCAGCACGACCGCCGCGAGGGCGGCGGCGATCAGCAGGCGCCAGAGCGGGAAGGGGGTTCCCTCGTCGCGCGCGATCTGCCGCAGGTACGCCGCGATGAGCCGCAGCGAGTAGTAGAGGAGCAGCGTCAGGACGACGGTCACGATCACCCCGGCCCAGCCCAGCGGCACGAACAGCAGGATCAGCGCCCCGAAGACGACCGAGGGGACGACCCCCTCCTGCGCGAACCCCTTCGCCAGCAGGCGCCGGAACCTGGAGGAGCCCCCCGCGTCGCGGGTCGCCCAGCGGGCGATGGCGGCGCCTCCCCAGCCGAGCACGGCGAGGACGAGGGCGCCGAAGAAGATGGAGATCGCCAGCTCGCGGACCCCGGCGGCGGCGATCCGCCCCTGCGAGATCAGCGGCAGAATCTCGTCGGGCGGCAGGCCCCCGCGCTTGAACTTCTGCCACTCGACGAAGTAGCCGGCGCCGAAGAAGAAGACGCCCGCGCCGGCGATGGCGACAAGGGCCTTGCCGGCGTTGTCGACGGTTTCCCCGAACCGCTCTCGCGCGCCGACGCCGACCTTGTGGGCGGCATCGGGCTCGACCAACGGCGGCAGCCCGGAGCCGTCGTCTCGGCCTTTCGCGTCCGCCGCGTCTCCCATCGCACGGACCCTATTACTAATTAGGAACTATCAAATGCTCAACTGCTGACGCTGCGCTAGCTCGCGCAGCGCTCGCAGAGGCCGCGCAGGACGACGTCGTGCTCGGAGATCTCGAAGGGCACCCGGCTGGAGACGCGGCCGATCGCGCGCTCCAGGTCGCGGTCCTCGAAGGTCTCCATGCGGCCGCAGCCGCGACAGATCGCGTGGTGATGGTGGTGGCCGTCGGGCTCGATCCGCTCGTAGCCGGCGGTGCCGCGGCTCATCTCCATCCGCCGCACCAGGCCGAGCGCCTCGAACTGCTCCAGCGCCCGGTAGATGCTGGCGCGGCCGACCGGCGGCTTGCGGCTGCGCAGCTCGTCGTCGAGCTCGAGCGCGGTGACCGCGCAGTCGTGCCGGACCAGCGCCTCGATCACCGCGGTGCGGGCGCCGCCGCGCCGCAGCCCGGCGGCGCGCAGGGCAGCGTGCGCGTGGTCGGCCCAGGAGGATTTCGTCGCGGTCGCCATCTCAGCTGATCGTAGCCCTCGCCTCGGGTCGAGCCGGGCCGGGGACGAGCCGGCGCAGTCGCGCCGCCGCCAACGCCACCAGGTAGACGGCGAGGATCGCCAGCGCCACCGAGGCAACGCCGGCGGTGCCGAGGTAATAGGAGCAGTAGAGGCCGGCCAAGCCGCCGAGCACCGCGATCGCCACCGCCGCCAGCATCATCGGCAGCGCCCGCTCGGTCAGCTCGCGCGCCGCGGCGGCCGGCCCGACGAAGACGGCGACGACGAGCAGGTTGCCGAGCCCCTGGACGGCGACGACGATCGCCGCGGCGAGGAGGGCCATCAGCACGGCTTCGGTCGCCCCCCGCCGGATGCCGAGCGCGCGGGCGCCGTCGGGGTCGAAGCCGACCGCCAGCAGGCGCGGATAGAAGAGAGCGAGGCCGGCGAGCACGACACCGACCAGCGCCGCGGCCGCGATCAGGTCGCCGTCGGAGGGGCCGAGGATGTCTCCGAACAGCAGCCCCTGCAGCCCCGGGGGCGAGTCCGGCGAGAGCGCCAGCAGGACGCCCGCCCCGAACATGGTGGTGACGACGACGGCGACCGCGACCTCGCGGCTCACCCCCGGCACCCGCGAGATCGCGAGGATCGCCAGCGCCGCGATCGCGATCGCCGGGCCGCCGCCGAGCAGCAGCGGCACGCCGGCGAGGGTCGCCAGCACCAGGCCCGGGAAGACCGAGTGGGCCAGCGACTCGGCCGCGTAGGAGAGCCGGTAGAGGACGGCCCAGCAGCCGAGCGCCCCGCCGGCCACGCCGAGCAGCGTCATCTCGGCGATCGCCCGCCGCATGAACTCGTCCTGGAAGGGCTCGAACACGGCTAGTGGTGGTGATGGGGCGGCAGGATCGCGCGCCCGCCCTCTCCCGGCAGCTCGACGATCGCGCCGCCGTAGGTCCGCTCCAGGACGTCGAGGTCGAGCACCTCGTCGGGACGGCCGCAGGCGACCTGGGCACGATTGAGGCAGAGCACGCTGTCCCAGCGCCGCGCCTGCTCGAGGTCATGGGTTGCGATCAGGACCGCGTGGCCCTCCGCCGCGAGGTCGGCGATCAGCGCTTCCAGGCGCTCGGCGCTGGGCTGGTCGAGGCCGGAGAAGGGCTCGTCGAGGAGCAGCACCCGCGCCTCCTGGACGAGGCTGCGGGCGATCAGGACGCGCTGGCGCTGACCGCCGGAGAGCTTGCCGTAGGTGGCGCCGGCGAGGTCGCCGAGGCCGACCCGCTCCAGCGCCCGGTGGGCCGCCTCGCGCTCGCGCCGCCCCGGGCGCCGCCACCAGGGCAGCCGCGAGAGCGCTCCCATCGCGGCGACGTCGAGGGCTGAGACGGGGTAGTCGAGCTGGGTGCGCTCGGTCTGCGGCACCGTCGCGCAGCGGACCGCCACCCGCAGGTCGCCCTGGAGCGGGCGCAGCTCGCCGAGGATCGCCCGCAGCAGCGTCGTCTTGCCGCCGCCGTTCGGCCCCAGCAGGGCCATCCGCTCGCCCGCGCGGAGGCTGAAGTCGACGCCGGCGATCGCCGCCCTGCCCTCGTAGCCGGCGGCCAGGCCGGTCGCCTCGATCAGGGGCTGAGGCTGCATCCCCGCTCCCCGTCGGTGAGGCCGCGGACGACGGCGTCGGCGTTGGCCTCCTCCATCTGCAGATAGGTCGCGCCGTCAGAGCCCTCCGGACCGAGCGTGTCGCCGTACAGGGTGTACTCGGCGCTGACCCCGGTCTGGTCGGCGATCGCCTGTGCCACCTTCGAGCTCAGCGAGCTCTCCGGGAAGATCGCCCTCACCCCCTCGGCTTCGACCGTGTCGGCCAGCTCGCTCAGCTCCTTCGCCGAGGGCTGGGCCTGGGTCGTCTGCGAGGGGATCACCGCGCCGACCACCTCGATCCCGTAGCGGCCGGCGAAGTAGTCGAAGGCATCGTGGTCGGTGACCAGCTTGCGATCGGCGGGCGGGACCGTCTCGATGCAGGCGGCGATCCCGGCGTCGAGCGCGCGCAGCCGCTTCTCGTAGGCGACGGCGTTGCGCTGGAACCGGGCCTTGCGCGCGGGATCGACCGCCGCCAGGGTGCGGGCGATCTCGGTGACCGCGGCCTCGGCGTTGCGCGGGTCGTGCCACCAATGCGGGTCGTCCGGCAGCCGGACCGGCGTCACCGCCCCGAGGTCGACCACCTCGGCGTCGGTGCCGCTGTCGGCGACCACCTCCTCGATCCACTCGTCGAGGCCCTCGCCGCTGGCGTAGACGACGTCCGCTTCGGCGAGCGCCTGGACGTCGGAGGGGCGCGGCTCGTAGTCGTGCGGGTCGCTGTTGGGCTGCAGCAGCTGCTCCACCTCGACCCCCTCGCCGCCGACCTCGCGGACGAAGTCGCCGACCTGGGTGGTGGTCGCGACGGCGGCGACCTCGCCGTCGTCCCCCCCGCCCGAGCCGCCGCAGCCGGCGCCGACCAAGGCCAGGGC
>DASZDI010000394.1:0-1557 GCA_035942135.1 Solirubrobacterales bacterium
GTCACAGCGACTTTCAAAGCCATGCCCTCATGTTATGGGCGGAGGCGCTGCGGATGGACGAGGAGCAGGAGCCCCCGCGCAGGACACTCAACAGCGAGCCATAGGCGAGCTGTGTCCTGCACGGGGGCTCCTGCCCCTCAAGCAGCCGGAGTGATCCGATACGCGTCGAACACCGACTCCACATTCCGAAGCCGCGTAATGCAGTGCTTGAGCTGCTCGGTATCCCCCACCTCGATCACAAACCGGTTCTTGACCATCGGGTGGTTGGTCGTGCAGGAGGCGCCGATGATGTTGATCCCGACCTCCGAGAAGGTCCGCGAGAGGTCCTCCAGCAGGCGGGTGCGGTCGTAGGCGTCGATCTGCAGCTCGACCCGGTAGGAGGCCTCGTTTTCGCCCTTCCAGCCGACTTCGACGAAGCGGTCCGGGGAGCGCTTCAGGGCCTTGACGTTCTTGCAGTCGGTGCGGTGGATCGTGATCCCGCGCCCGAGCGAGACGTAGCCCTCGATCTGGTCGCCGGGGACCGGGCGGCAGCACTTGGCGAGCCGCACGGCGACGTTCTTGACCCCCTTGACGGTGATCCCGTAGTTGGAGGCCTCCTTGGTGCGGCGGGCCTTGTCCTCGCCCCCGGTCGGGGCCGCGGCGTCCTCCTCGACGCCCTCCCCCGCTTTCAGCCGCTGCATCAGCTTGTTGGCGGCGGTCTTGCTGGAGATTTTCGCCTGGCCGAGGGCGATGTAGAAGTCGGTCGCCTTGCGGAAGCCCATCTCGCGGATCACGTCCGCCAGCAGGGGCGAGCCGGAGACTTTCTGCATCGGGATGCCGCGCGTGCGCAGCGCTTCCTCGAGGCTCTCGCGGCCGTCGCGCTCGGCGTCCTCGCGCCGTTCCTCTTTGAACCAGGCGCGGATCTTGTTGCGGGCGCGGCTGGTCCGCACCAGCTTCAGCCAGTCGAGCGAGGGGCCGCGCTTCTGCTTCGCGGTCAGCACCTCGACGATGTCGCCGGAGCGCAGCTGGTAGTGCAGCGGCACGATGCTGCCGTTGACCTTGGCGCCGACGCAGCTGTGGCCGACGTCGGTGTGAACGGCGTAGGCGAAGTCGAGCGGGGTCGAGCCCGCCGAGAGGTTCTTGACTTCGCCCTTCGGCGTGAAGACGAAGACCTCGTCCTCGAAGAGGTCGACCTTCAGCGACTCGAGGAACTCGGCCGGGTCCTGTTCGCCCTCGGCCTCGACCAGCTGCCGCAGCCAGGTCATCTTCTCCCGCTTCGGGTCGCCGTTGGTCCCCTCTTTGTAGGCGACGTGGGCGGCGATCCCGTACTCGGCGAGCTTGTGCATCTCCTCGGTCCGGATCTGGATCTCCAGCGGCTTGCCCTCCGGCCCGATCACGGTCGTGTGCAGCGCCTGGTACATGTTCGCTTTCGGCATCGCGACGAAGTCCTTGAAGCGACCCGGCAGCGGCTTCCAGAGCGAGTGGATGACGCCGATCGCGCCGTAGCAGTCTTTGACCGAGTCGACGATCACCCGCATCGCCGTGAGGTCGAAGATCTCGTTGAACTCGCGGCCCTTC
>DASZDI010000395.1:0-3746 GCA_035942135.1 Solirubrobacterales bacterium
GATCGACCCCCGCGCTTCAGGCGGCCGGCCGTACACGGTGCCCTCCAGCAACCCCTTCGTCGGCAAGCCGGGGCGGGACGAGATCTACAGCTACGGCCTGCGCAACCCGTTCCGCTTCTCCTTCGACACGGCGACCGCGAAGCAGCCGCGGATCGCGATCGGCGACGTCGGGCAGGACCGCTTCGAGGAGCTCGACTACCTGACCGTCAACAGGGCGAACGGCGCCAACTTCGGCTGGGACGCCTTCGAGGGCTTCTCCTCCTACGAGGGCGCGGACCCGGGCGGGACCGTCAAGCCGGTCTTCGTCTACGGCCGCGATCGCGGCTGCACGATCATCGGCGGCTACGTCGTCCGCGACCCGCGCCTGCGCGGCCTCCGCGGGCGCTACCTCTACGCCGACCTCTGCGAGGGGCAGCTGCGCTCCCTCGTCCCCCGCCTGAAGCGGGCCGGCGGCGACCGCAAGCTCGGCCTCCGGGTCGACAGCCCCAGCTCCTTCGGCGAAGACAGCCGCCACCGGCTCTACGTGACTTCTCTGGAAGGACCGGTCTACCGGCTCGTCCCGCGCTGAAGATTTTACTTTCTGCGCGCCACACGTTGCATGTTTCTGTCTACAGTGGCAACATGCTCGCTGTGAGAGAAGCCTGGACCGACGAGCGCCTCGACGACCTGACGAAGCACATGGACGAGAACTTCCATGAGCTGCGCGCGGATGTCCGCTCGGTGCGCAGCGAAGTGGGAGAAGTACGCGGAGAACTAGGAGCGGTGCGCGGGGACCTGGGCGAACTAAGAGGAGAGGTCAAAGGCCTCCGCAAAGAGATGAACGCGAAGTTCGATGCCCACGCCAAAGAAGTGAACGCAAGGTTCGACGGCCAAGCCGAAGAGTTCAAGGCCAGGTTCGACGGCCAAGCCAAAGATTTCAACGCGAGGTTCGACGGCCTAGCCGAAACGGTCAACGCGAGGTTCGATGCTCAATCCAAAGCGGTCAACGGAAGGTTCGACGCTCAGGCCGAAGAGTTCAAGGCGAGGCTCGACGGCCAAACCAGGGAGCTCAACGCAAAGCTCGACGGGCAAGCCGACGCGTTCACCGCAAAGCTCGATGGCCAAGGCAAAGACTTCAACGCAAAGCTCGATGGCCAAGGCAAAGAGCTCAACGGGAAGATCGAGGGGCTGCGGGGGGAGATGAACGCGCGCTTCGACGCGCTGAACAGGACCCTCCAGATCGGGGGCGCCTTTCTGGCGGCCATCCTCGTCGGCCTGATGGGGATGATCGGCACCCAGCTCTGAAGCGGCGCTACAGTTGGCTGACCAGCCAAACGGCGACGAGGGGAGCAGCGGTGGAGAGCGGAACGGCGGCGAGCGGCACCGAGACGGGCATCACGAACGGGGCCTCGGCTGCGGCCGACTCATTCGAGGTCCACAACCCCGCCACCGGGGCGGCGATTGCAACCGTTCCCGTCGACTCCCCCCAGGCGGTCAAGGAGACGGTCGCAAGGGTCCGCGCCAACCAGCCGGAGTGGGAGGCGATCGGGATCGAGGGTCGCTACCACTGGCTCGGCAAGCTGCGCGACTGGCTGCTCGACAACGAGGAGCGGGTGCTCGACACGATGCAGGAGGAGACCGGCAAGGTCCGCGCCGACGCGGGAAACGAGCCCACCTACCTCGCCGACCTGATCAACTTCTATGGCACCCGCGCCGCCGACTTCATCGGCGAGGAGGGCATCCGGCCCCACTCCCCCCTGCTGGCGGCCAAGAAGCTGCGCATCCAGTACCGGCCCCACCCGGTCGTCGGCATCATCAGCCCCTGGAACTTCCCGCTGATCCTCTCGCTGGGCGACGCGATCCCGGCCCTGCAGGCGGGCTGCGCCGTGGTGGTGAAGCCCTCGGAGTTCACCCCGCTGGGGGTGACCGAGGTGATCGAAGCGTGGAAGCAGGAGATCGGCGGTCCCGACATATTCGACTGCGTCCAGGGCACGGGCAAGACCGGCGGCGCCCTCGTCGACGAGGTCGACTTCCTCCAGTTCACCGGCTCCGACCGGACCGGGCGGAAGGTGATGGCACGGGCGGCGGAGACGCTGACCCCGGTCAGCCTCGAGCTCGGCGGCAAGGACGCGATGATCGTCCTCTCCGACGCTGACATCGACCGCGCCGCCAACGCCGCGGCCTGGGGCGGGATGATGAACTCAGGCCAAATCTGCCTCTCGGTCGAGCGGATCTACGTCGAGGAGCCGGCCTACGACGAGTTCGTCGCCAAGCTCACGGCCGAGGTCGGCCGGCTGCGCCAGGGCGTCGACGAGGCCGGCGATCCCAAGGACGTCGGCGCGATGACCTCCCCGAACCAGACCGCGATCGTCGAGGACCACGTCTCCGACGCGATCGCCGCAGGCGCCAGAGCGTTGACCGGAGGCAGGCGAGCAGAGCGCCCCGGCGACTACTTCGAGCCGACGGTCCTGGTCGACGTCGACCACTCGATGAAGGTGATGCGCGACGAGACCTTCGGCCCCGTGGTCGGGGTGATGAAGGTGCGCGACGCCGAGGAGGCGGTGCGAATGGCCAACGACAGCCCCTACGGGCTCGGCGGCTCGGTCTTCGGCGAGCGCGAGCGCGCCGAGCAGGTCGCCCGCCGGGTCGAGTGCGGCGCGGTCAACGTCAACGACGTCCTCATCAACTACTTCGCGATGGACGTGCCGATGGGCGGCTGGAAGCAGTCGGGCATCGGCTTCCGCCACGGCGAACCCGGCATCAAGAAGTACTGCCGCAGCGAGTCCCTGGTGATCACCCGCTTCGGCGGCAAGCGCGAGCCGACCTGGTACCCGTACACCAAAGGTCGTCGCTTCCTGCTCGGGCCGCTGTCGCGGTTCTTCAATGCTCGCGACTGGCGCCGGAAACTAGGGCTGCGTCGGTAGGGGGTGCCGGTGGGGGTCCCTGGGAGCACCTCCGCCGGGAGAGGCGCCTTCGGCTGACGCCTTAAGGGCTGCTGGCCCGGCTCCATGCTGAGTACCCAGGGACCCCTGCCAGCGTGCTCCGGTTGACGCTCAGGGTCCGACAGCTTTGCGAGAGACGCGCATCCGACTTTTTACCCAGCGGGGTGTGGCAAAAGTCGGCTGCGCGTATCGAAGCTGGAGCTGACGTGTCGAAGGGGAGCGGGTGCCCTTCCCCGGAAGCTCAAGGACCAACATCTCGAACCCGGACGAGCGACCCAGCTGCGCGACGGCTTCAGGGGAAGGGCACCCGCTCCCCCACCACCCGCGGCCCCAAGTAGTCGCTCGGTAGCCTCTCTAGGTTCATGGCTGAACGTGACTACATCGGCGCGGTGCGCAAGCGAGTCGTCGTCTTCGACGGCGGCATGGGCGCGACCTTGGAGCAGTTCGAGCTGACGCAGGAGGACTACGGCGGGCTCGAGGGGAAGTGCCACGAGGCGTTGGTGCTGAACCGGCCGGACGTGATCGAGGGGGTTCATACCTCGATGCTGGAGGCGGGGGCCGAAGTGGTCGAGACCGACACCTTCCAGGGCTCGCGGCTGAAGCTCGACGAGTGGGGGCTCGGGGAGCACACGCTGGAGATCAACACGAAGGCGGCCCAAATCGCCCGCAAGGCGGCGGGAGACGATCGCTTCGTGGCCGGCTCGATCGGGCCGACCGGGTTCCTGCCCGCCACCACCGACCCGACGCTCGGGGATATCTCCTTCGGGAAGCTGGGCGAGGTCTTCGCCGAGCAGGCCGAGGGCCTGGTGGCGGGCGGCGCCGACC
>DASZDI010000396.1:0-1575 GCA_035942135.1 Solirubrobacterales bacterium
TCTCGGTCGTCCGAATCTCGGACGGCTGAAAGCGATCCACCCGAGCATGCGAGTGAGGAGGGTCACCGGCCCCCTCCGTCACTGGGAACCCCGGGTCAGGCGGCTTCGGCTTCGGGAAGCTCGGGCTTGCTCTCGCGCAGCTCGGGGGCGGTGATCTCGCGGACGGTGGCTTCGACCGGCTCCGGCGCCTCGATCTCCTTGCCGGGGGCGACGCCGAGGCCCTCGACCTTGCGCAGCTGCGGCAGCAGGCGGCCCTCCATCGAGCCGACGGCCGAGTTGTAGGCCTTGGTCGCCGAGGAGAGGCGGCTGCCGACGGCGTCGAAATCGCCGAGGAACTTCGAGAAGCGGGCGTGCAGGGTGCCGGCGGCCGAGGCGATCTCGGCGGCCTCGGCGACCATCTGCTCCTGGCGCCAGCCCAGCTCCATCGTCCGCAGCAGGCCGATCAGCGAGGTCGGGCTGACCAGGAGCACGTTGCGCTCGAGCGCGTAGTCGAAGAGCCCTGGGTCGGCGGCGAAGGCGGCGTGCAGGGCCGGCTCGTTGGGGATGAAGCAGATCACCAGGTCGGGCATCTCCCCGGGGCTGAACTGCCCCTGGTAGTCCTTCGAGCTGAGGCTGCGGACGTGCTCGCGGGCCTGGCGCGCGTGGCGCTCCAGGTGAGTCCGCCGTTCCGATTCGACCTCGCACTCCTGGGCGTCGAGGAAGGCGTCCAGCGGGACCTTCGAGTCGGCGACGAAGCTGCGCCCCTCAGGCAGCAGGAAGCGGGCGTCGGGGCGGAGGTTGCCGTCTTCGGTGCGCAGGGTCGCCTGCAGCTCGAAGTCGACGTGCTCGGTCATCCCGGCGATCTCGATGCAGCGGCGCAGCTGCAGCTCGCCCCACTGGCCGCGCGTCTGCGGCTGGCGCAGCGCCTTCTTCAGGCCCGCGGTCTCGTTGTTGAGGCTGCCGATCGTCTGCCCCATCTGCTCGAGCAGGGTCTTCGTCTGCAGGTCGGTCTCGCCGCGGCGCCGCACCTCGGCTTCGATCTTCTCCTGGCCCTTCGCGATCCGCTCGGCCAGCGCCTTGATCTCGGCCTGGCGCTTGTCGAGCGCGGCCTCGGCCGTCTTCGCGTCGATCTTCCGCGCCTGGTCGTTCGTCTGCACCAGCGCGGGCAGCATCTCGGCGACGGCTTTGCTGGTCGCCTCCTGGATCGCGGGGGCCAAGTCTGGCTGCTCGGCGACGGGTTCGTTCTCCCGCGCGATCAGCAGGTAGATCAGCCCGAGGGCGAGGACGAGGACGGCTATGGCGAGTGCGATGGTCATTGCCGGTCAGGCTGACGCACCGCTCAGACGGAAACCTGCGGATGAAACGCCGCTTGCACCGGCAGTTCTGTCGCTCCTAGCGCGCCGCACGGTGAGGAAATGCTCTGTTTATCTTGAGTATTGATTCGCTCGCTGTTACCACTCCCTTCAGCGTCCAATAACGGATGCGGCAGAAACAAAGGGAGAGCGTCAAATGACTCGCATACTCAAAGCCCTCGGGCTGGCGGCTTGTGTTGCCGCCATGGTCGCGGTGATGGCACCGGCGGCGCAGGCCGAAACA
>DASZDI010000397.1:0-2444 GCA_035942135.1 Solirubrobacterales bacterium
GCCCATCACCTCGCCGGTGCTCTTCATCTCCGGGCCGAGCACCGAGTCGGCGCCGGCGAAGCGGGCGAAGGGCAGCACCGCCTCCTTGACGCTGACGTGCTCGAGCGGGCCTTGCGGCAGTTCCTGGTCGGCCAGCTTCTCCCCCAGCATCAGCCGGCAGGCCAGCTTCGCCAGCGGCACCCCGATCGCCTTGGAGACGAAGGGGACGGTGCGGGAGGCGCGCGGGTTGGCCTCGATCACGTAGAGCTCGCCGCCGGCGACGCCGTACTGGATGTTGATCAGGCCGATCACGCCGAGCCGGCGCGCCATCGCCTCGGTCGTGGTGCGGATCTTCTCCAGCATCTCGTCGCCGAGGCTGAGCGGCGGGATCACGCAGGCGGAGTCGCCGGAGTGGACCCCGGCCTCCTCGACGTGCTGCATGATCCCGGCGACGTAGACGTCGGTGCCGTCGCCGAGGGCGTCGACGTCGACCTCGATCGCGTTCTCGAGGAAGCGGTCGAGCAGCAGCGGGTGCTCCTGGTCGGCCTTGACGTGCTGCTTCAGGTAGGCGCCGAGGTCCGCGGTCGAGTAACAGATCTCCATCGCCCGGCCGCCGAGCACGTAGGAGGGCCGGACCAGCAGCGGGAAGCCGACCCGTTCGGCCACCGCGGTCGCTTCCTCGGCCGAGAAGGCGGTCCCGTAGGGCGGGTGGGCGACGCCGAGCTCGCGCAGCAGCTCGCCGAAGCGGCCGCGGTCCTCGGCGAGGTCGATCGCGTCGACCGGCGTTCCCAGCAGCGGCACCCCGGCTTCTTCCAGGGTCCGGGCCAGCTTCAGCGGGGTCTGGCCGCCGAACTGGACGATCACGCCCTCCGGCTGCTCCTGCTCGCAGACCGCGAGGACGTCCTCGGCGGTCAGCGGCTCGAAGTAGAGGCGGTCGGAGGTGTCGTAGTCGGTGGAGACGGTCTCGGGGTTGCAGTTGACCATCACCGCGTCGCGGCCCAGCTCCCGCGCGGTCATCGCTGCGTGGACGCAGCAGTAGTCGAACTCGATCCCCTGGCCGATCCGGTTCGGGCCGGCGCCGAGGATGACGACGGAGTCCTTCTCGCCGCGGCGGACCTCGTTGGCGGGCGGGGAGCCGTCGTGGCGCGCGCGCTCGTGGGCGGAGTAGTAATACGGCGTCGCCGCCTCGAACTCGGCGGCGCAGGTGTCGACCGCCTTGTAGGTGCGGGCGAGGCCGTCGGTGCCGTCGCCGTCCCTGGCCAGCGCCTCCAGCTCGCGCAGGAACCAGGGGTCGACCTTGCAGGCCTCGTGGACCGCCTCGACGCCGATCCCGCGGCCGAAGGCGGCGAGGATCAGGTCGAAGCGCTCGGCGCTCGGGACCGCGATCTTCGCCAGCAGGTCCTCGTCTGACTCCGGCACCTCGGCCGGGGAGTCGAGCTCGCGCGAGCGCATCGCCTTGGCGAAGGACTCGCGGAAGGTGCGGCCGATCGCCATCGCCTCGCCGACGCTCTGCATGTAGGTCGAGAGCCGGCCCTCGGAGCCGGGGAACTTCTCGAAGGCGAAGCGCGGGATCTTGGTGACGACGTAGTCGATCGTCGGCTCGAAGGAGGCGGGCGTGGCGCGGGTGATGTCGTTGGGGATCTCCTCCAGGGCGTAGCCGACCGCCAGCTTCGCCGCCATCTTCGCGATCGGGAAGCCGGTCGCCTTCGACGCCAGCGCCGAGGAGCGGGAGACCCGCGGGGTCATCTCGATCACCGCGATCTCGCCGTCGTCGGGGTTGACCGCGAACTGGACGTTGGAGCCGCCGGTCTCGACGCCGATCGCCCGGATCACCTTGATCGCCTGGTCGCGGAGCTCCTGGTAGAGCGGGTCGGTCAGGGTCTGGGCGGGGGCGACGGTGACCGAGTCGCCGGTGTGGACGCCCATCGGGTCGACGTTCTCGATCGAGCAGATGATCACGACGTTGTCGTTGCGGTCGCGCATCACCTCGAGCTCGAACTCGCCCCAGCCGATCACCGACTCCTCGACCAGCACCTGGTTGATCGGGCTGGCGGCGAGGCCCTCGGTGACGACCTGGCGCAGCTCGGTCTCGCTGTAGCCGATGCCGCCGCCCTGGCCGCCCATCGTGAAGGCGGGACGGACGATCGCCGGCAGGGTGATGCGACCGTCGGCGAGCGCCTCCTCGACCTGGCTGAGCGATTCGACCGTCATCGACCACGGGATGCGGAGCCCGTGATCGTTCATCGTCTTGCGGAATTCCTCGCGGTCCTCGGCGCGGCGGATCGCGTCCGAGTCGGCGCCGATCAGCTCGACCCCGAAGCGCTCGAGCGTCCCGTCTTCGTAGAGCGTCATCGCGATGTTGAGCGCAGTCTGGCCGCCGAGGGTCGGCAACAGCGCGTCGGGGCGCTCCTTTTCGATGATCTTCGTCACCTGGCCGGGCAGCAGCGGCTCGATGTAGGTGGCGG
>DASZDI010000398.1:0-1963 GCA_035942135.1 Solirubrobacterales bacterium
ACTCTTGGCTTCCCACCGCGGAAAACCCGGCTCCCTGCGCATCTGACGATCTAAAGTGTCATTTGTGTCGCAGAGACCTCTGGAGCTGATCCTCGCTCGCAACCTGATGTCGGCTCTCTCGACCCCTGCCTTCCTCGTCGACGAGGGCGGCCTGTTGGTCTTCTACAACGAGGCCGCCGGGATGCTGCTGGGCAAGCGCTTCGAGGAGCTGGGGACGGTCGGCCCGCAGGAGTGGGGCTCGCTGTTCGGGCCCTTCGACGAGCGCGGCGAGCCGATCCCCTACGACGACCTGCCGCTGGTCAAGGCGGTGCGCGCCGGCCGCCCCGCGCACGCGGAGCTCAGCGTCCGCTCGACCGACGGGACCAAGCACGACGTCGAGGTCTCGGCCTTCCCGATCCTCACCCAGCACGGCTCGCAGGGGGCGATCGCGGTCTTCTGGCCCTCGCTGCTGAACGGCAACGGGGCGCGGCCGGCGTGAAGGTCAAGCTCTGGGGGACGCGCGGGTCGATCCCGGCCCCCGGCCCGGAAACGATCCGCTACGGCGGCAACACCTCCTGCGTCGGCGTCACCCTCTCCGACGGCTCGATGCTGGCGCTCGACGCCGGCACCGGCATCCGCTGCCTCGGCCTCTCGCTCCCCGACGAGCCGACCCGGCTCCACATCCTCCTCACCCACCTGCACCTCGACCACATCCAGGGGCTCGTCTTCTTCGCCCCCGCCTTCCGGCCGCAGACCGAGATCGTGATCTGGGGACCGGCCTCGCCCGAGGCCTCGCTGCGCGACCGCATCGCCCGCTACATCTCCGCCCCCCTCTCCCCCGTCGAGGTCCGCGAGCTGCCCTGCGACGTCTCCTTCCGCCACTGCCCGGAGAGCGAGTGGGAGATCGGCTCGGCCCGCATCCGCTCCGCCTCGGTCGCCCACCGCGGCCCGACCCTCGGCTACCGGATCGACGACGGCGACTCCTCGCTCACCTACATCCCCGACCACGAGCCGGCGCTGGGCGCCGACCTCGACCGGCTCGAGGAGGACTGGATCTCCGGCTTCGAGCTCGCCCGCGAAACCTCGCTGCTGATCCACGACGGTCAGTACACCGACGCCGAGTACCCCGCCCACGTCGGCTGGGGCCACTCCGCCCTGGAGCACTCGCTCAGCTTCGCGCGGCGGACCGGGGCCGAGCGCACCGTCCTCTTCCACCACGACCCGCTCCACTCCGACGACAAGCTCGACCGGCTCGAGGTCGAAGCGCGGCAGCGGTGGGTGGAGATGGGCGGCGACCCGGCCGCGGTCGAGCTGGCGGCGGAGCGCAGCGAGTACGAGCTGCCGGCGCGGGCGGGCAGCCCGGCGATCCCCGCCTGAGCTTTAGATCGACCCTCTGAAGGAATCGATCATCTAGGCTGGGCTGGTGCCCGATGTCGCCTTGATCGAGGCAGCCGCGGACCGCTCCCCCCTGGTGCGAGCGGCGCTGGAGAAGGCGCGCTTCGACCACGAGGGGCAGGTCCGCAACGGCAGCGGCGGCATGCCCTACATCGAGCACCCGAAGGCGGTCGCCTCGCTGCTCGACGAGCACGGCTACGGCGAGGAGGTGCTGGCGGCGGCGCTGCTGCACGACGTCGTCGAGGACTCCGAGACCACGGTCGAGGAGCTGCGCGAGCTCTTCGGCGACGCGGTCGCGGGGATGGTCGGCTCCCTCACCGACGACGAATCGATCGAGTCCTACCGGCAGCGCAAGGCCGAGCACCGCGAACGGGTCGCGGCGGCGGGCGCCGAGGCGCTGGCGATCTCTGCCGCCGACAAGCTGACCAACGTCCGCCTACTGCGGCGCACATACGCCGAGAAGGGCGAGGCGGTGGCGGAGGAGTTCAAGGGCCCGATCGACCTCAAGGCGGAGACCTGGGAAGCGGACCTGGAGCTGCTGCGCGAGAAGGCGCCGGAGCTGCCCTTCCTCGACCCGCTCGAGGAGGAG
>DASZDI010000399.1:0-2615 GCA_035942135.1 Solirubrobacterales bacterium
GCCTCCTCCACCGGCAGCACGAAGATCTTGCCGTCGCCGACCTCGCCCGTGCGGGCGTGCTTGAGGATCGTCTCGACGACCACCGACTGGTCTTTGTCCTCGACCACGACCTCCAGCTTCAGTTTCGGCCGGACGTTGACGGTCAAGGTCGAACCGCGGTAGCGCTCGACGATGCCTTTCTGACGCCCCGAGCCCTTGGCCTCGATGATCGACAGGGACGGGAACCCCTTGTCGAGCAGCTCGGCCCGGATCGGCTCGAACGCCTCGTGGCGGATGAACGCCTCTATCTTCTTCATGCGCTCGGGCCTCCTAGTTGGTCTCGGTTGCGGTCATCTGGGCCGGTGCGGGCGTTGCCACCGGAGCCCCGCGGGACACCGTCCCGGGCAGGCCCGTCGAGTACTCCGGCTGCGGGATGAACTGCTCCGGGTACCCGTACATGCCGTGCGAGCTGATGTCGAGGCCCGCGTCCTCCTCCTCGGGCGGGACCCTGAGGCCGATCGTGCTCTTGATCGCCGCGAAGGTCGCGATCGAGATCGCGAAGACGACGATGAACGTGAACAGGACGGCGAGCCCCTGGACGCCCAGCTGACCGAAGGTCGCGCTGAACGAGGCGTCGTCGAAGAGGGAGTACCAGACCCCCGGAGCGGCGCCTTCGACGATCAGCCGCGGCGAGGCGAAGAGGCCGACCGCGATCGTCCCCCAGATCCCCGCCAGGCCGTGCGCGGAGAGCGCGCCGACCGGGTCGTCGAGGAGCTTGTCGATCGCGAGGACGCCGTAGACGACGATCAGGCCGGCGATGAAGCCGATGATCGGCGCCGCCCAGAACTCGACGAAGCCCGCCGGCGCGGTGATGCCGACGAGGCCGGCGATGGCGCCGTTCGCGGCCATGCCGACGTCGAGGGTCCTGCTCTTCATGTAGACGGCGAGGCTGGCGCCGATCACGCCGGCGGCGGCCGCCAACTGCGTGTTGAGCATCACCTCACCGAAGAACGAGGCGCTGGTTTCGAACGTCGAGCCGCCGTTGAACCCGAACCAGCCGATCCAGAGGACGATCACGCCGAGGCCGACCAGCGGCATCGAGTGGCCGGGGATCGCCCGCGGCCTACCGGCGGCGTCGTACTTGCCGATCCGCGGGCCGAGCAGCAGCAGCGCTGCCAGGGCGCCGACCGCGCCGGTGAGGTGGACCACGGAGGAGCCGGCGAAGTCCATCACCGGCTTGCCGCCGATGTCGGAGAGCAGGCCGCCGCCCCAGACCGCGTGGGCGATCAACGGGTAGATCACCGCGCCGAAGACGATCGCGTAGATCACGTAGGCGCCGAACTTGATCCGCTCCAGGGTCGTGCCCCAGACGATCGCCAGCGAGACCGCGGCGAAGGCGAGGCCGTAGAGCATCAGCATCGCGTCGGGCCCGGCCACCTGGAACGCTTCTTCGCCGCTGCCGACCGTCTGGCCGAAGTGGAAGAAGAATCCGCTGTCGCCGAAGATCTTGTTACCGCCGCCTTCCGCGATGCCGTAGCCGATCGCCCACCAGGCGATCGTCACGATCGCGAGGTTGATGAAGATCTTGGCGACCCCGGTCCCGACGTTCTTCTGTCGCGAGAAGCCGATCTCCAGGAACATGAACCCCGCCTGCATCAGGAACACCAGGACGCAGGCCACGGCCACCCAGACCATGTCCAGCTCGGACGTCTTTTCGGCGAGGGTCTCCGCCACGGTTGCCGCCGAGGCGGCGCCCGGCAAGACGAGCGAGGCAACCGCGGCCCCCAGGCCGGCGATCAAGAGCCTCTTTTTCATCGATTTCCTCCTAGCCCACCGGGGTTCACAGCCCCGCCGGTCGCGTTTGGACAACTGGCTCTCAAGCTATGGACGCGGTGGACAGGGGTCTTTGGACGGCTGGAGCAAATTCGCCGGGGGCGCCTCTCCCTGATGTCGCCCGATCGTCGGCGCCGTGCCCGGGCGGCTAGGGTCGGCCGCCGATGCCCGCCCGCCTGCGACCCACCGCCCCGCTCGCGGCGAGCGCGATCCTCGTCGGGGACCCCGGGCGAGCCCTGATGCTGGCCCAGGAGCTGCTGGAGCAGCCGAAGATGAGCAACCACGCCCGCGGCCTCTGGGGGTACACGGGGCAGACCGACGCGGGGGACGAGCTGACGATCCAGTCGACGGGGATGGGCGGCCCCAGCGCCTCCGTCGTCCTGGCCGACCTCGCCGAGCTGGGCCTGCGGCGCGCGATCCGGATCGGCACCTGCACCTCCCTGGGCGCCGCGACCCCCGGCGACCTCGTGGTCGCCACGGAGGCGAGGGCCGATCCGGGTCGCGGTTCCTTTCGGTCGCCCACCGTCCGTGAGGAACCGCGGGATGACGCCGCCCTGCCGGACCGGGAGCTGACCTCGGCCCTTGCCGACCTCCTGGGAGAGGGAAGCCGCGAGGGCGCGGTGGTCAGCCTCGACACCCTGCATCGGCCGGAAGTGGACGAGCCTCCTCCCGACGCGGGGGTGGCGGATATGCAGACCGCCGCCCTGTTCGAGGCCGGCTCGGCCCTCGGCCTTCCCGTGGCAGCTGTCTTAGTGGTGACTCATGCCCGCGACGTGGCCGACCTCGGCGACGAGGAGCTGAGC
>DASZDI010000400.1:0-2062 GCA_035942135.1 Solirubrobacterales bacterium
GGAATCCCGGCCGAACAGCTGGAGCGGATCTTCGAACGCTTCACCCGAGGCGACGCCGGTCTCACCCAGCGCGTCGGCGGCACCGGCCTCGGGCTGGCGATCTCGAAATCCCTGGCCGAGGCGCACGGCGGCAGCATCGGCGCCGAGTCGACCGTCGGGCAAGGGTCGACCTTCCGGGTGCGGCTGCCGGTCGCGCGCCCCCCGACGCCGAGCGGCGACGGCGCCGCCAGCGGGCAGGGCCAGACGGCGGAGGCCGGCTGATGGCGACGCTCCTCGTCGCCGACGACTCCGAGACGATCCTGCTGCTGATGCGGACCCGGCTGGAGATGGCCGGCTACGCGGTGGAGACGGCCTGCGACGGGCAGGAGGTGCTCGACCACGTCGCCGCCGGCGTCGAGCCCGACCTCCTCCTGCTCGACGCGATGATGCCGCGCAAGTCCGGCATCGACGCCCTGCGCGAGCTTCGCGCCGCCGGCAACGAGGTCCCCGCCCTGATCGTCAGCGCCCATCAGAACCCAGGCGACGCCGACGCGCCCACCGACCTGGCGATCGACGGCTATATCACCAAGCCGATCGACTTCGACCGCCTGCTGGAGACGGTCGCCGAGCTGACCGCCTAGCTCTTGGCGATCTCGAGGCGGATCTCTTTGCCTTTGAGCTTGGTCCCGTCGAGGAACTCGACGGCGCGCTCGGCCTGATCCGGGTCGACCTCGACGAAGGAGAAGCGATGGAGGACGCGGACGTCGTGGACGGCCTCGTCGGGGACGACCGCGCCCTCGCGCAGCGCCCAGCGCAGGTCCTCCTCCTCGATGCCGCTGCGCTCGCCGCGGTTGACGAAGAGCTTGGTCGTCTTCGCCTCGTCGCCGTCCTCGCTGCGGGCGGCGTCGCCGTCGCCGTTCGCCGACGCCTCCTCGGGCTTCGCGGGTCGCTCGCTCTCGCGCTCGCGCCGCGGCTTCCGCTCGCGTCGGCGCGGCCGGGGCGCGTGCTCGAGCCGCTCCTCGGGGGTCTCCCACTCGCCGATCGTGGTGCTGACGTCGCGCTCGATGCGGCCGATCTCGTCGCGCTGGTCGGGCGTGACGAAGGTGATCGCGCGGCCGGTCCGCCCGACGCGGCCGGTGCGGCCGATCCGGTGGACGTAGGTCTCCGAGGAGTTCGGGACGTCGTAGTTGATGACGTGGGTGACGTGGTCGACGTCGAGGCCGCGGGCGGCGATGTCGGTCGCGACCAGCAGCCGCACACGATGGTCCTTGAAGGAGATCATCACCCCGTCGCGGACGCCCTGGCTGAGGTCGCCGTGCAGCGCCTTGACGTCGAGGCCCTTGTCCTTCAGCAGCTTTTCCAGCTTCGAGGCGCCGATTTTGGTCCGGGTGAAGATGATCGCCTGCTCGGGTTCTTCGGTCTTCAGCAGCTCGATCAGGCGCGCGCCCTTCTCCTTCGCGGGCACCTCGACGTAGGCCTGCTGGATCGCGTCGACAGTGAGTTCTTTCGGGGTGATGCTGATCGTCGTCGGGTCGTACATGTAGCCCTCGGCGAGCTTCTGGATCGGCGGCGGCATCGTCGCCGAGAAGAGCGCCGTCTGGCGGCCGCTCGGGCACATCCGCAGGATCTTCTCGACGTCCTCGATGAAGCCGAGGTCGAGCATCTCGTCGGCCTCGTCGAGGACGACGAAGCGGGCCGCGGTCAGGACCAGCGAGCGGCGGGACATCAGGTCCATCATCCGCCCGACGGTGGCGACGACGACGTGGGCGCCGGAGCGCAGCTGCGACTGCTGCGAGCGGATCGGGGCGCCGCCGAAGACGGCGACGATCTCGATGTCGAGGTGCTCGGCGTAGGAGCGCAGCGCCTGCGTCACCTGGATGCAGAGCTCCCGCGTCGGGGTGAGGACGATCGCCTGCACCTCCTGGTTGGCCGGATCGAGGTACTGCAGCAGCGGCAGGCCGAAGGCGGCGGTCTTGCCGGTCCCGGTCTGCGCCTGGCCGATCACGTCGTGGCCGGCCAGCAGCTCCGGGATCGCCTGCTCCTGGATCGGGGTCGGGGCCTCGTAGCCGAGCTCGTCCAGCGC
>DASZDI010000401.1:0-5596 GCA_035942135.1 Solirubrobacterales bacterium
GTTCTGCTGCTCGTTGGCGACGAAGGTGATCGCCGTGTAGGCGAGGAGGACGATCGCGCAGGAGCCCGCGGCGAGGCCGTCGAGGCCGTCGGTGAGGTTGACCCCGTTGGAGGTGCCGGCGATGACGAGGAAGACGAGGACGAAGTAGAGGACCGGGCCGAGGTCGATGCTGCCGTCGCCGATCCGGAAGTAGAGGGTCGGCTCCAGCCCCACCTCGTGGCGGGCCACCCACCAGAGGGCGAGGGCGAGGACCAGCTGGCCGAGCAGCTTCCAGCGGCCGGCGAGCCCGAGCGCGCGGCGTTTGACGATCTTGATGTAGTCGTCGGCGAAGCCGAGGGTGGCGCAGCCCATCGCCACTCCGAAGACGGCGAGGCTCTGGGCGTCGCGGTCGGAGAGGACGAGGAAGGGCACGCAGATCGAGGCGAAGACGATCAGCCCGCCCATCGTCGGCGTCCCCGCCTTGGTGTGGTGCTCCTGCGGCCCGTCCTCGCGGATGTGCTGCCCGAACTCCTTCACCCGCAGGAACTCGATGAATTTGGGGCCGAGGAAGATGCAGATCAGCATCGCCGCCATGCCCGCGATCAGGACTTCACCCATCGCCGCCCTCCATCAGGCTCGGCAGCTGCTCGGCGACAGCCTCGAGGCCGGCCGAGCGCGAGCCCTTGACCAGGACCGCGTCGTCCGGCTCCATCCGGGCGGCCAGCAGCTCCGCGGCCTCGGCGGGATCGGCGACCAGCTCGTCGGGGTCGTAGGCGCGGGCCGGGAGGCCGACGCCGATCAGGAAGTCGACCCCCGCGGCGCGGGCGTGCTCGCCGACCTCGCGGTGGTAGCCCTCCGAGCCGGGGCCCAGCTCCCCCATCTCGCCCAGCACCGCGACCGCCCGCGGGGCGTCGAGGCCGGCGAGATGGTCGAGCGCCGCGCGCATCGACACCGGGTTGGCGTTGTAGCAGTCGTTCACGAGGACGATCCCGCCCGGGAGCTCCAGTCGCTCTCCGCGGAAGCGGGAGAATCCTATGCTCGCAGCGCGGTCGGCCATTCCGTCGAGGTCCGCCCCCAGCGCGACCCCGGCGGCGATCGCGGCGAGGGCGTTGGTGAGGTTGTGCGCCTCGGTGAAGGGAAAGTGGAAGCGCTGGGCGCCGAGCGGGGTCGCGACCAGGGCCTCGGTGACACCCTCGACGACCTTTGCCTCGACCGCCTCGACGTCGCCCCCCGGCCCGAAGCGCAGCTGCCGCGGCGCCCGCTCCAGGTGCGGCTCCAGCTCCCCGGCCTCGACCGGCGCCACGGCGGTGCCGTGGGGCGGGAGGTCGTCGAGGATCTCGGCCTTCGCCGCGGCGATCGCCTCGACCGAGCCGAGCAGCTCGATGTGGACCGGGCCGACGTTGGTGATCAACGCCACCTCCGGCTCCGCGATCGCCGCCAGCTCGGCGATCTGGCCGCGGCCCCGCATCGCCATCTCGAGGACGAGGAGGTCGGCGTCGTCGGGGGCTTCGAGCAGCGTCAGCGGCAGCCCGATCTCGTTGTTGAGGTTTTCGCGGTTGGCGTGGACCCGGCCCGGCAGCAGCACCCGGGAGATGTCCTTGACCGAGGTCTTGCCGACCGAGCCGGTGACGCCTACCACCCGCGCCCCCAGGGCCCGCCGCCAAGCGCGCGCCAGCGACTGCATCGCGGCCAACGGCTCATCGACCGCGAACACCCAACCGGTCCGCCGGACCTTTTGGTCGCTATCCGGCAAAAAGGTCCGGCGGACCTTTTTGCCGACGACGGCGCCCCAGGCGCCGGCCTCGAGCGCGGCGCCCGCGAACTCGCCGCCGTCGCGGTGCTCGCCGCGCAGGCCGAAGAAGAGGTCGCCGGACTCCGTCGCGGTTGAATCGATGACCGCCCGCCGCGGCGGTTCAGGCGGCCCCTCGGCGACGACCTCGGCTCCCAGCGCGGCGGCGATCTCCGCGGGCGAGAGCCTCATGCCGGGCTGCCCAGCTTCCAGAGCTCCTCGCGCGCCACCTCGCGGTCGTCGAAGGGGACCTTGCGGCCGTCCTCGAACTCCTGCCCCTGCTCGTGCCCCTTGCCAGCGATGACGACGATGTCCCCCGGCCCGGCCCGCCCCAGCGCCAGGGCGATCGCCTCGCGCCGGTCGACGACGACCTCCAGCTCCTTCGCGCCCTCGGCCCCGGCCGCCACCTCGGCGACGATCGCCGCCGGGTCCTCGGAGCGCGGGTTGTCGGAGGTGATCACGGTGAGGTCAGAGAGCTCGGCCCCCGCCCTGCCCATCTTCGGCCGCTTGTCGCGGTCGCGGTCGCCGCCGGCGCCGAAGACCGCGATCACCCTGCCCTCGGTGAGGCGACGCGCCGCCCGCAGCACGTTCTCCAGCGAGTCCGGCGTGTGCGCGTAGTCGACCAGGACCGTGAACCCCTGCCCCTCGTCGATCGGCTCGAAGCGTCCCGGCACCCGCGCCGCCCGCGCCAGCCCGGCAGCGGCGATCTCCGAGCCGACCCCCATCGCCTCCGCCACCGCGAAGGCGCCCAGGGCGTTGGCGACGTTGAAGTGCCCGGGCAGGCCCGTCCGCAGCCGCATCTCGCCGACGCCGAAGGTCGCGCCGGAGGCGTCGAACTCGACGTCGCGGGCGCTGTAGTCGGCCTCGGCGCCCTCGGCGGAGAAGGTGACGCACTCGAATTCCTCGGCGAGGCGGCGGCCGTAGGGGTCGTCGACGTTGACGATCGCCGTCCCCGGCCCGGCCTCGAAGAGCTTGCGCTTGGCGAGGAAGTAGTCCCCCATGTCGGCATGGAAGTCGAGGTGGTCCTGGGTGAGGTTGGTGAAGAGGGCGACCTCGAAGCGGATCGCGTCGGCCCGGTGCAGGGACATCGCGTGCGAGGAGACCTCCATCGCGCAGGCTTCGTCGCCGCCGTCGAGCATCTGCCGGAAGGTCGCCTGCAGCTCGATCGCCTCCGGGGTCGTCCGCACCACTTCCTTCTCCACCCCGCCGACAATCTGCTTGACCGTCCCCAGCAGGCCGCAGCGGAAGTCCGCCGCGCGGAGGATCTCGTGGACGAGGAAGGCCGTGGTCGTCTTCCCGTTCGTCCCGGTGACCCCGACCACGCGCAGCTCCTTGGTCGGGTCGCCGTAGAAGGCCGCCGCCGAAGGCGCCATCGCCGCCCGCGAGTCGCCGACCACCGCCTGCGGCACCGCCAGGTCGGTCAGCTCCCGCTCCACGACCAGCGCCGCCGCCCCCTCCTCGACCACCCGGGGAGCAAACTCATGCCCATCCGCCTTCTGCCCCCGCACGCAGAAGAACAACGTCCCCGGACTCGCCTTGCGGCTGTCGTACTCCAACTCGGAGATCTCGACCGACCCGTCGCCGACGACCCGCGCCCCCGGCAGCTCCGCGACCAGCTCCTCCAGCCTCATCGAGCCGATTCTAGGCGTGGAGTCGGGTGCCCCTTCCCCGGAGGCTCAAGGACCGACAAGTCGAGCCCTCGGCGAGCAACCCAGCTGCGCGACGGCCTCAGGGGAAGGGGCACCCGACCCCCTATTCCTGCGGCACGCCGAGATAAGGCAGTGCGAATTCGGCGATCTGGCCGAACGCCGGCGCCGCCACCGAGCCGCCGTAGATTTCCCCCTGCGGCCGGTCGACGATCACCGCCACCAGCAGTTGCGGGTTGTCGGCCGGCGCGAAGCCGATGAAGGAGGCGACGTAGTTCGTCTCCGAGTAGGCGCCGTCTTCGGCTACCTCGGCGGTCCCGGTCTTGCCGGCGAGCGTGTAGCCGGGGACGCTGACCTCGGAGGCGGTGCCGCCGGGGGCGAGCACGCCCTCGAGCATCTCGCGGACCTCCGCGGCGACGTCCGGCGAGATCACCCGCCTGCCCTTCGGCTCGTGGACCTCTTCTTCGCCGATCCGCTTGATCAGCCGCGGCTGCTCCAGGATGCCGCCGTTGGCGATCGCGGCATAGCCGGCGACCATCTGCATCGGGGTCACCGAGACGCCCTGGCCGAGCGGCAGGTTGCCCATCGAGGAGCCGGAGTATTCGTCGAGGTCGAGGACGATCCCCTGCTCCTCTGCCGGGAAGCGGACGCCGGTGGGTCGGCCGAAGCCGAAGCGACGGATCCACCTGTCGAATTTCTCGGCGCCGATCTCGAGTCCGATCGTGACCGAGCCGACGTTCGAGGAGTGGGCGAGGATCTGAGCGACCGTCATGTTTTCGGTCCCGCGGGGGTGTGACTCTTCGATCGTCCGGTCGGCGACCTGGATGCTCGGCGCCAGCGTGTATTCGTCGGTCGGGGTGACGAGCTTTTCCTCCAGCGCGGCGGCAACGGTGAACGCCTTGAAGGTCGAGCCCGGCTCGTAGGTGAACCCGGTCGCGCGGTTGAGCAGGTCGTCGTTGCTGACCTCGGAGAGGTCGGCGGGATTGACCGGCGGCCAGTTCGCCATCGCCAGGACCTCGGCGCTGCGCGGGTCGACGACGATCGCGGTCGCCCCCTTCGGCGAGTACGCCTCGCCGACGCCGTCGAGGACTTCTTCGGTCTTCTGCTGGATCAGCGGGTCGAGGGTGAGCTGGATGTCTTCGCCGTCCTCGGCCTCGTCGACGGTTTCGAGCCGGATCGGCTCCCCGAGCGCGTCGTTGACGATGTGCCGCTCACCGTCCTCGCCGCCGAGCACGTCTTCCTCGCCCGCCTCGAGCCCGATCAGGCCCTGGTTCTCGGAGCCGACGGCGCCGATCACCTGCCCCGCCATCTCCCCCTGCGGGTAGGTGCGACGGCTGTCGGGGAGCTGGCCGATCCCTTCCAGGTCGAGCCGTTCGATCTTCGCCGCAGTGCCGAGGTCGACTTTCTGGGCGACGTAGGAGAAACCGGAGTCGGCGGTGAGCGCCTCCAGCACCTCGCCCTTGGGCTGGTCGAGGATCGGCGCCAGCTGCGCCGCGGCCTTGGGCGGGCTCTCCACCTGGTAGGGCGTGGCGTAGATCGTCGCCGCGTCTTCGGAGGCGGCGAGCTTGTTGCCGCGGCGGTCGAGCAGGTCGCCGCGCAGGCCGGGCACGGTGACGACCTCGGTCTGCTGGGAGACCGCCTGGGAGGCGAGCTCGGCCCCCTGCACCCCCTGCAGCCAGAAGGCGCGGGCGACGACGAGGAGGAAGCAGAGGAGGAAGCCGGCGAATAGGAGCCCGATCCGACGCTCGATCAAGCGCATCCGCGGTCCCGCTCCCTAGCCCCCGGCGGCCGCGAGGCGACCGGCGGCGGTGGCGACGTCGTCGGGGCTGAACTCGATCACGCGGGGCTCCTCGGTGGTCGGCATCGCCAGCCCGACCTTGGAGGCCTCGTTGCGGATGCGGGCGGTGCTGTAGCGCTCGGCTTCCCGGCTCGACAGCATCGAGTTCTCTTTTTCCAGGGCGGTGATCTGAGCGTCGATCTCGCCCGCGGCGGCGGCGAAGCTGAGGGTGGCGACGTTGAGGGCGACGATCCCGACCAGGAGCAGGCCGAGGACGCCGATCCAGGCGCGGCCACGGGTCATCCGCACGACCAGGCCGGAGTCCGGCAGTTGGCGGACCGCGACGGCGGTGCGGCCGGCCACGAGGGCGAGTTTGGGACGGCCCGCGGGGGCGCGTTTCGGGGC
>DASZDI010000402.1:0-8819 GCA_035942135.1 Solirubrobacterales bacterium
GTTCGACCATCACGGTCGTCGTGTCGTCGTCGGCCAGCGCCTGATGCAGGCGAGCGGCGACGCGCTGCTCGGCTGGGTGACGGTGGACGGCTTCGACGGTCAGCGCCGCGACTTCTACGTCCGCCAGCTCTGGGACGGCAAGGGGAGCGCCGAGGTCGAGACGATGAGCCCGAAGCGGATGACGATCTATGCCGGTCTCTGCGGATGGACCCTTGCCCGCGCCCATGCCCGCACCGGAGACCCCGCCGCGATCGCCGCCTACCTGGGCAGGAGCGACCGCTTCGACCAGGCGGTCGGGGACTACGCCGAGCTCTACGCGGACCAGAACGAAGCCGACTACGAAGCGGTCCTCGCGGCCACGGCTTGAGCCGCCCTGCCCGAGACCTCGTCGCGAGCCTGGGCCGTTATGTCCAGGCGATCCGCCAGGGCGACGAGGAGGCGCTGCTGAGGACGCTCGAGGACTTCGTCGCCGAGCGCCCGCGGCTGGCGCCCTTCGCCTTTGCCTTCGGCGGGGTCGCGATGCTCTTCGCCGGCCTCAAGCTGCTCGTCACCAACTGGCGGCTGACCCTGGTCCAGTTGCTTCCTGCGATCTGGATCTGGCTGGCGATGTACGACCTCCGGCTCCACCTGCTGCGCGACAGCTCGCCGGTCGAGCTCGACGGGCCGGTGCTGGTCCCGATCGGCGTGGCGATCGCGGCGATCACCGCCGCCTGCTTCTACCTCAACGCCGTCTTCGCCTTCGCGATCGCCCAGCCCGGCACTCCCGAGGTCCGCCCCGCGGTCGCCGAAGCGCGGCCGCACCTGAAGACCATCCTCGGTGCCGGCGCCGCGGTCGGCGTGGCGCTGGCGATCTGCACCACGGTGCTGCCGCACGGCGACCGCTTCTGGTTCACGCTCAGCCTCGGCGTCGTCGTCGGAGTGATGATGGTCGCCTACGTCGCCGTCCCGGCCCGCCTGATCGGCCTGGAGACGGCTCGCTCCCCGCGCGACCGGCTCGCCGCCACCGCGGTCGGCGGCCTCCTCGGCGTCCTCGTCAGCGCTCCCCCCTACCTGCTCGGCCGGATCGGCCTGCTGATGATCGGCTCCTCGGTCCTGCGCATCCCGGGCATCCTCCTCTTCGCCGTCGGCGTCACCCTCCAGGCAGGAGCGACCGGAGCGGTGCGGGCGATGAAGATGGGCGCAAAGCTCTCCGGCCCGGCGCAGGAGCGAGGCTCGGGGCCCTAGCGGGAGGAGTGGAAGGCGCGCTCAGCGGACGGTCGGGATGTAGACGAGCTGCTGCATACGCCCGTCATACAACTGCGAGTCGACGAGCTCCAGGTCGATGTCGGGAAGATCGGCAAAGAGGGGGTCGGCGCCCGAATCTCCGGTGATGACGGGAAACACCATCAGCTCGAGCCGGTCCACCAAGCCGGCCAGGAGGAGCGCGCGGTTCATCGTGATGCTGCCGTGGGAGCGCAGAGGGACGGGCGACTCGGCCTTGAGGCGCGGGACGGCATCGAGCGCGTCCTCCGCGATGAGCGTCGAGTTAGCCCAGGTCAGCGGCTCCTCCAGCGTCCGCGAAATCACGATCTTTTGGGCCGCGTTCAGCGGTGAGTGGCTCGGGTCGTCCGCCGCGGGCGAGAAGCGCAGCATCGCCCGGTAGGTGTTCGCGCCGAACACCAGCGTCTGCTCCTTGTCGCCATAGATCTGGGCCCGCTGCTCGCGCAGCTCGGGACCGTCCTTGCCCCAATAGCCCTCCGGGCCCGACCCGAAGCCGTCCAGGGTCATGAACCAGTCGATCGTGTAGCTCGCCATCGCTCCTCCTCCCGTTGATAGCGGCGGCCGGGCCGGGCCCTGATCCTTTGGTCTTGACTAATTGCCTGGGCTTCGCCGGCTCTTCGGCCCCAACTTGAGGCGCACCTTGCCGTTGGCGGGACTCGCCCCCGCCTTCGGGGTCGAGGACTTGACGACGAGGGGCCGCTTCCCTTTCAGGTTCTTCGGCTTGCCGATCTTGCCGAGCCTGCAGTTGGCGGCCCTCAGCGCTGCCTTCGCCCTTTTGAGCTTCTTGCCGACGAGCTTCGGGACGACACAGGCCTTGGGCGGGACGACGTGGAGGCGCGTGTAGGAGAGCGGGGCCGAGCAGGCCGAGATGTTGCCGACCGCGTCGGTGGCCGTCGCCGAGAAGACGGCGGTGGTGCCCGCCGCGATCGCGATCCCCAGCCCGGGCGCGGCCAGGGCGGGGGGACTGCCGATCGCGATCCCGGGGGAGGCGAGCTCGGCGGCGCTGCCGATCGCGACCGGCGTGCCGGCGCAGGTCGGGTTCCCGTATACGCGCACCGTCGACCCCGCCTCGGCGGTACCGAGGATCCGCGGGTTGGCGCTCAGGCTCGGGGAGGCCGGGTCGGTCCCTTGGAGCTGCGGCGCCGTCGGCGCCACTATGTCGTCCTGGTCGAGCCAGATGCCGCCGGGGCCGCCGATCCGCTCCTCGACGTCTTCGCAGAAGAGGGTGTCCTCGCCGGGGTCGACGGGCGTCGCCTGCATGTCGGTCCACTGGCCGGCAATCGCTCCTTCGCCGTTGAGTCCGGCGGCAAACGGCGCCCCGGAGCGGGGCGACGCGCCACCGCTGCTGCCGGCGGTCGAGAGGGTCAGGACCGCGGGGGTGGTGGATACGAAGCATTCCTTGCCGTTGGCGGTCAGCGTCCCGCCGGCTTCGCC
The DNA here is from genome assembly GCA_035942135.1 of Solirubrobacterales bacterium. Taxonomy (GTDB): domain Bacteria; phylum Actinomycetota; class Thermoleophilia; order Solirubrobacterales; family 70-9; genus VAYN01. The sequence goes on from DASZDI010000402.1 coordinate 2,695, forward strand.
GCTCAGGGTGAGCGCGCCGCTCGCCTGGTCGAAGCTCCCCGTGATCAGTCCGATGTCGAAAGCAACGGTGACGTCCGCATTGATGGGCTCGGTGATGAAGGTGGAGAAGTCAGGCACCTGCAGGACACCGCCGCTGATCGATCCGGTGGCGGGATCGATCTCGGCCGCGAGCGGCGCCTGGTCGGGCGCCTCGAACAGAGCCTCGTCGGACAGCTGGATCCCGACGTTGGCGCGGGCTTCGGTGAAGGTCATCGAGAGCGGCGCGGCGTCGGCCTTGACGCCATAGATCCCGAGCGCCAGCAGGGCAAGGGCGATCGCCCCCACGGCTCGCATCCCGAAATCCTCTGCTCGATCGGTCCAACCGGTTCCCGTGCGGATCATTGCTGTCCTCTCTCCTACTTTCCCTGATAGTTACAAGCAGGGTATTGGTTTAGCGGCAGTACGCATAGACGGTCATCGGCATCGTTGCGCCGGAGTTGCGGTTTACCGCGGTCACCACCACGCGATCTCCGAAGTTGCGGAACTGCGCCGGTGAGGCGACCCCGGCGGCCGGCGGATCGGGGACTCCGGCCTGGAAGCCGCCGAAGAGCGCGGGCCGGTGGCCGAACCCGCGAACCTTCTCGGGGCACCTCGCCACCAGGCGCTCTTTTCCGGACGGCGATACCGACACGGTCCGGCTGCGGACGAGGGGTCGCCGCGCGTGTCCGCAGTAGGCATAGGCCACCAGCCGGCCCCGCGCGCTCGCCGAGAGGTTCGCACCGCTGACCCTGACGCTGCGGACGCCGGTGCGCCGCATCCCGTCGACCACCACATGCGGCCCGCCGGGGACGATCGAGTTCCGGAAGCCGGCGCTGAGCAACGTCTCCCCCTGGCGACACCTGGCCACGGCAACAGCGGCGGTGAGCGGCGGCACAAGGACCGTGGCCTCGCGCTGGACGAGGGGGCGGGGGGCAACGGGCGAGCAGTAGGACTCGACGCTCACTCCAGCCTCTTTCTCACCGGTGTTGGTGGCGAGGACGCGCCAGCCGCGCCCGCGCATCTTGAAGCCGCTCACCTCGGCACCGCCCGCAGCGCCGAAGTCGGCAGAGAACCCGCCCTTGCGCGCCTCGAGCGCGGGCGGGCACTCCGAGCTCGCCTCACCCGACTCACCGGGGGCAAGCCCGACGCCGTTTCCGACCGTCAGCCGCGCGGACGCGACGACCGTCCCGCAGAGCGCAAAGCAAAGTGCCAGCCCGATCAGACGAAGGAAACGAGGTCGGCGAAGGTGCTCAGCCATGCCCCTAGATTCTCAGCTGCCGATGGCTCGGTTAGAGCCAATCTTGGCCGCTAGACGAAACTAGCGGCCCCTTTAGCGGGGACGCGGCTGGTCCACGCACTTGCGCAGGCGCATCAGCGCCATGCCCCTCGCCTTGACTTCGTCCTTCCACTAAACGCCCGTTCCGGGGCTTTTCTCTACAGCGAGGCGGAATTCGAACCCGCGATCTTCGGGTTATGAGATTGATCCGTTGGATCGGCTGGACTCCGTGAAGCTAGGTTCAAGCCGAATTCGCGAGATCGACCTACGTGGAGATCGGCTGGAATCTGTGGGGCTCCTTGCCCCAGCGAGCGACCCGGCGCAGACTCATTGACCGGGTCATGATGACTAAATGAAGAAGGTCATTGTCTGCGTTTCTCTGCACCGTCGACTCAGCCGAGCGACGGAGATGCGGACCTTGCTGCGTCGCGCCCGTCCCCATAGAGGCAACGCAGCAAAGCGGGGGAAGCAGGCGCGGCCAAATGACCGCACCGCTTAGGCCTAGACGGAAGAAGCTGCCACCACGGAAACATCGTCGTGAGCGATCGCCCCGCCCTTCTGAGCCCGTGCCGTCACGAGCGCCGGCTTGCGGCCGGCGGGCGCCACGTCCAGCACAAACTCGATCCCCAAGCGCCGAACAGCGTTGATGATCGTGTCGATCTCCGGGTTGTGCTCCCCAGACTCGAGCTTGACGACGCGGGGCTGAGAGACGCCCAGCTTCTTCGCCAGTGCCCTCTGGCTCAGTTTGTGCTCAGCGCGATAACGCAGCAGCGTTGCCGCGAACTCCCGCGCAGGAGCGAGCCTCTGCCACTCCGCCCGAAAGCTCGGATCGGCAAGCTGCTCCTCTGCCAAGAGGGCATCGAAGGTCTTATCGGAGCTCTTCATTGCTGCCTCATGATAATAAATTTATTATCAGAGTCAACTGCGGCGTTTCAGACGATCACCAGCTGCCACGACCGCTCGATCGAAGTCCTTCTTCTTCGCAGCTACCGCCAGGACTACGAATCGATCACCGAACCGCGCATAGATCGGCCGAGCCTCACAAGCCCCCTGCTTCGGTCGCAGCTCAAACAAATTCGCCTCGCCCTTCAACGACTTCATATGCGGCGAGGGTAGGTCTGGCCCAAGATCCTTCAGCTTCTGGACGACGTTGAAGATCGCCTTGCGATCTCCGCGCGACTTCACGTCCTCGAAGTCGATGACCGCGTCGCTGTCGAAATTCACGATCCAGGTTCCCTGTTGCTTGCCCATTCCAGCGACATTAATCTTGGTCGCGGACTCAACTTTTTGTCTTCATGGCAGACTAAAAGTTCGTTCACGTTGCCCTTGTGGTCAAAGCAGGCTCCTGCTGTCGCGAGGGTGTCGCTCAGTCCCTAACGAACGATTTGATCGCGGCCTCCCGGTCCTCGGGTCCGAGCAGCTCGAGCAGCGCCTTGAAATAGACGGCGCGCGAGCGCTCATCCTCGGCGAAGGAGAGCGATTCGGCGATCACGCCGATGACCAAGTCGGGATCCGGCGGGAAAAGGCGAAAGAACTCGAGGTCGCGAAGCGCCCGCAGAAGGGCCTGGATCACCTCGGGGGCGATCGGGGGTGGATCGCGGAAGGGGTTAAGCGCGGCCTGGGTGAGGAAGCGAGCCCACTTCTCATAACCCCCGCCGAGCGTGTGGGCGATCGAGTCGAGCACCCGGTGAACCCAGCGGTCGAACTTCTCCGGCGCCTCCTCGTAAATCAGTTGCAGCATGGCGAGGACGTCCTCGACCGCCTCGATTCCGCCGGCCGGCCAAGCGGTGAAGTCGTTCAGTACCGAGTGGGCACCGCGGGTCGGTTCGAAATGGTCTTTGCGGAGCAGCTCCGCGAACTCCTCGCGACTCAACTGGAGCCCCCACGCGCCGGTGCGGTAAAGGCGAGCACGGGCATTAATCCGCAGCTCGGCGCTGATCATGCCGCGCTCGGCGAGCACGTCGAGCAGGGCGAGGGTTCCAAAGCTCTGCAGTCCCGTCTGCTGAGCGCTGAGCCGCACGTAGCGATCATCGGAGTAGACGGCGAGGCCCTCCCGTCGGGCAAGCGCGACGGTGGCCGGCCAGGAGCGCGCGGCCGTAGAGAGCCCCTCCTCCTCGAGCACCTCCCGCAGCGGCTCCTCCTCGCTGGCGGCGCCGAGATCGGCGCGGACCGAGAAGCCGCGAGCCATCTCGGCCATTCCCGAAACGCGACGCGCCTCGGCCTCGCGCTCGGCGTCGTCGGCCTCCGACATGATCAGGCCCCCCGAGCCGGGGTCAAAGGCGATGTATCCGGTCCTCTGGTCGGTCATCTTGGTCTCATCGCCGATGATGTCCTCGAAGGTCGACTCGGCGAGCAACGAGGCGGGCAGCGCATTTCTGAGGGTCTCGGCAAGCGGATCGCCGAGACCGCCAGCGACATAGGTGGCGGTCGAGTCCCAGACCGCCGCGCGGGCATCAAGGGCGGAGGCGGCGGCATTTCGCTCTTCGGAGGCTCGCTGCTCGTCGGAGTAACCAAGGGGCATCACCCGAAGCGCCCCCCAGATCTCCCCCACGCTGCATCCCGAGGAGGCAGCGATGACGTTGGTCGCCGTGACCCCACGGCGGAGCTCCTCGCCCAAGCGCTCGCCGATCTCTGCCCTGGCTTCGAGTTGGGGTTTGATCTCCTCGAGAAAGGTCCCGGCGGGATCGTTCTCGTCGATCTTTTTCGCCTGGATCAGGTCGGAGTCGGGGAAGCGCTCGGGGAACTCGGCGAAGCTCTGTTTGATGCGAGCGTCAAGCTCGTCGGGAATATCGCCGCGCTCGGAGCTCTTGGTCCGAAGCGCGGTCATCATCAACCCGTACTCGAGCTGTTCGGGGCGCTCGAAGCGGTCGGAGAGCTCGGCGAGCGAGGCCAGGGTCTCCGCCGCGGGGGCGCCGCCGAAGGAGAGCACCTCGGCGACGAGCAACGCCTGGCGCTCCTGGTTGACTTCGATTTCGTGCTCGCGCCAGAAGGCGAGCGCCTCAACGTGGCTGCGACGCCGGGCCAGGGAGAAGAGATGCAGCCAGATCGCCTCCTCGTTATCGGGCTCGAGGCCAAGCCATTGCTCCGTCAGCCGCGCGCTGGCGAGGAAGTCGCCGCGTTCGATCTCAAGCGAAGCGGCTCGGCCGTAAGCCTGGGAGCGCGTCGGCTTCGAAGCATTGTGGTCGCGAGCCACCAGCAGGAACTGGTCGCGCGCCGCGTCGGTCTCTTCCATGCGGGCGAGCAGACCGGCGTGGTTGAGCCGGTCCCGCGGCTCCTCCCGACGGGCCAGCAGCTCCTCAGAGAGTCGCTTCGCCGTCTTGAGATCATCGCGGCGAACCGCAATTTCGATCAGCTGGCGCAAAGCTTGGTAGGAGTCGCTGTGGGGGGCGAGAACTTGCTCGGCCTCCTCGAGGCGATCCTGCTCAGCCAGCCACTGGCCTCGAAGCACAGCGACAGCTTCGGGTTTGTCGGCCTCGAGGATCTCCTCGGCGGCGTCACTCCAATCAATGCCGCGAGAGGGCGAGGCCGCGCCAAGTCGAAGGAAAGCGGCTCGGTTTCGGATCTGCTCGTCAGCCGAGTCGATCAACCGGTCGAGTTCCGCCACCGCGGCGGGAACGTCGCTCTCGGCGAAGAGCTGGCCGCTAGCCCGCATGAGCCGCGCCAGCTCCCCGTCACCGAGCGGCAGGGAGGCGATCAGATCGAAGCGCTGCAGCAGCAGCGCCGCTTCGGCGAGGAGCTCGGCGGCCTCGGGCGGCGGCCCGAGCTCGAGCGCCTGCTCGAAGAGCTCTGCGCTCCGCTCGCTCTTTCCGGCCAGCTCATAGGCCTGGGAGGCTCTCGCCAGCAGCGTTGCCTCGGCGCCCGTCCGTCCGTCGCGGCCGAGCTCGCCAGCGAGCTCGGCAAGCGTTGCTCCCGCCACCGTCAGACTATCCCGGTCGAGCTCGCCTTCGCGGGAGAGACTGCCCTGGGCTTCAAAGAGAGCGACATTGGCGCCGACCTCCTTGACCATCAGGCTCTCGGGATCGAGCAACTCGGCCGCCTGCAGGCGGGTCCGCGAGCGCGCGTACTCGCCGCGAGCGGTCGCAGCACCGGCGCGGGTCAGTTCGAGCAGAACCTCCTGGGCGTCGTCGAGCGTCTTAACCTCGGCGAGCGCGGCGAGGATCTGCTCGGGATCCTCCATCCGGCGAGCACGGGCGATCGCCAGAGAGGGCGCCTCGGGGTCGATCTTTTCTGCCGCAGCTAGAAGCTCCTCGGTGCGCGCCTGATCGCCGCGCGATTCGGCCGCGACGGCGGCCCTGACGAACTCGCGGGCGCGATTCCTGACGTCGGGCATCTCCGTCGCCTTGAGGTAGGCAGACTCGGCTGTCGAGTAGCTCTCTGCCTGATCGGCGAGGCGGCCAAGGGCAATGAGAAGCTCCGAGCCGCCCTCCGCGACCCAGTCTTGGGGCTCCTCGATCAGCTCTGCGGCGCGATCGAGGCCACCGGCGTCGACCGCCGCCGCGAGCCGCTCGGCGGCCGCGGCGTCGTGCTTGGCGAGATCGGCTATCACCCGCTCGGTGCGAACCGAGAGCGAGAACTGCAACCGGCGTCGCGGGCCTCCCCGGTCTTCGTGGGCGCGTTTTTCATCGGCGGCGGCGATCTCCTTGCGCACGGCGGCCCCCTCTTGACGGATCAAGGAGCGGGTCATCTGGGCATCGACGTGCGCCGCGGTCCGTTCGTCGCGTTTCGCGGCGGCAACGTTTTCCTCTATCGCCTTTGCAGTTAGCTCCGCGACGCCAAAACGATCGAGATCGTTCTCCTGGAAACCCAGGAGTTGGCGGAGGCGTTTCTCGAT
>DASZDI010000403.1:0-14997 GCA_035942135.1 Solirubrobacterales bacterium
CAGGGAGGAGACGACGGTGACGAGGACGCCGACGACCAGGGAGACGATCACCGTCCGCGACTCCAGCACCAGGGTCGTCGTCGGCAGGTCGATCCCGACCGCCTCGAAGAGGGCGTTGATCGCGGTCGCGATCAGGAAGCCGCCGAGGATCCCGAGCAGCGCCCCGAGCAGGCCGATCACCACGGCCTCGACCAGGACGGAGGTGAGGATCTGCCCCCGCGAGGCGCCGAGCGTCCGCAGCATCCCGAATTCGCTGATCCGCTGGGCGACGGTGATCGAGAAGGTGTTGAAGATCAGGAACGAGCCGACGAAGACGGCGATGAAGCCGAAGACGAGGAGGAAGGTCTGCAGGAAGCTGAGGTTGTCGCGGATCTCTTCCGAGCCGCGGTCGGCGTTTTCCTGCCCGGTCTCGACCCGCACCCCGGGCGGCATCTGCCTCTCGATCCGCCGTTTCAGCGTCTCCGCCGCGACCCCCTCCTCGGCGGCGACCGAGATCTGGTCGAAGCGCCCCTGCTTGCGGGTCAGCCGCTGGGCGACCGGCAGCGTCACCTGGGCGATGCTGGCGCCGCCGAAGGAGGCGTTGCCGAGCTGGGAGAAGCCGACCAGGCGGAACGTCTCCAGCCTGCCCTGGCCGATCAGCTTGATCGGGTCGCCGAGCTCGAGGTCGCTCGCTTCCGCCGCGGCCTTGTCGATCGAGGCTTCGGTCGGCCCGCGCGGGATGTGGCCCTCGACGTAGTTGAGCGACTCCAGGTCCCCCGGCAGCGTCGAGGAGATGAACTTGGGCGCGAATTTGTTGCCGATCTTCTCGTTCTCCGCGTCGAAGAAGGCGCCCGGGGTGAAGATCGCGCCGGCGGCGAGGCGCACCCCCGGCGTCTTCTCCACGGTCGGCAGCAGCGAGGCGCCGATCGTCGGGATTTCGCCGTTTTCCTGTTCGACCGGGTTCTCGGCGGTGATGACGACGCTGGTCCCCTTCAGCGACTCGCTGAAGATTTCGTCGAAGGCGGCGAAGATCGTGTCGGTGAGGATGTAGGAGCCGGCGACGAAGGCGACCCCGAGGAAGACGGCGAAGGTCGTCAGCGCCGCCCGGACCTTGCGCGCCCAGAGGCTCTTGAGGCTGAGGCTAGTCAAGCCGCTTCTGCAGCTCGATCACTTCGTCCGCCGAGCCGGGGGCGGCGTCGTTGACGATCCTGCCGTCCTGCAGGGTGATCAGGCGGTCGGCATGGGCGGCGGCGACCGGGTCGTGGGTGACCATCACCACGGTCTGGCCGAACTCGTCGACGGCCTGGCGCAGCAGCCGCAGCACGTCGGCGCTCGACTTCGAGTCGAGGTTGCCGGTCGGCTCGTCGGCGAAGACCACCGCCGGTTTGGAGACCAGCGCGCGGGCGACGGCGACCCGCTGCTGCTGGCCGCCGGAGAGCTCGGAGGGCCGGTGGGTGCGCCGGTCCTCGAGACCGACGGTGCGGATCAGCTGGTCCACCCACTGCCGGTCGGGCTTGCGGCCGGCGATCGAGAGCGGCAGCACCAGGTTCTCCTCCGCGGTCAGGACCGGCAGCAGGTTGAAGAACTGGAAGACGAAGCCGAGCTTGTCGCGGCGCAGCTGCGTCAGCTCCCCGTCGTCGAGGTGGGTGATGTCGACGCCGTCGAGCTCGACCGTGCCCGAGGTCGGCCGGTCGAGGCCGGCGAGGATGTGCATCAGGGTCGACTTGCCGGAGCCCGAGGGGCCCATGATCGCGGTGAAGCGGTCGCGGTCGAAGCCGGTGCTGACCCCGGCGAGGGCGTCCACCGCGGTGTCCCCCTCGCCGAAGCGGCGGTGGAGGTCGGTGGCGACGACGACTGGTCCGCTGGCGCTCACTGCCCGGCACGCTATCGCGGCGGCCAATAGCCTGCGCCCGTGCCCCTCGCCGACCGCTTCGACGGACTCCTGATCGATCTCGACGGGGTGGTCTGGACCGGCCGCGAGCCGGTGCCGGGCTCGCCGCAGGCGCTGCGGGCGCTGCTCGAGGCGGGCAGGCGGATCGTCTTCGTCACCAACAACCCGGGGCGGCCGCCGGGCGCCTACGCGGAGCGGCTGCGGGAGCTCGGGGTCGAGGTCGGCGCGGAGCAGATCGTCACCGCCGGGATGGTCGCGGCGCGGCTCGCGGGCGAGGCGGCGGGCGCCGGCGGCAGCGCTTTCGTGATCGGCGCCGCGGCCCTGAAGGAGATGGTCGCGGCGACGGGGGCACGGCTGCTGGAGGGCGAGGAGGCGCGGGAGGCGGACGTGGTCGTCGTCTCCGGCCACCGCGGCTTCGACTACGAGGAGCTGCTGACCGCGAAGCGGGCGCTCGACGGCGGCGCCGCCTTCTTCGCGACCAGCCACGACCCGACGATGCCCTACCCGGGCGGCGAGCTGCCCGGCACCGGGGCGGTGCTGGCGGCGGTGGAGACCGCGACCGGGCGCAGGGCCGAGATCGCCGGCAAGCCGGAGCGGCACCTGTTCGAGATGGCGGCCGCGGCGATCGGCGGCGACGGGCGCCTGGCGATGGTCGGCGACCGCATCAGCTCGGACATCGACGGCGGCCGGCGCGCCGGCCTGGAGACGGTGCTCGTCCTCAGCGGCACGACCAGCCGGGAGGAGGCGGAGGCCGCGAGCCCCGGCCCCGACCACGTGGTCGAGAACCTCGCCGTCCTGGTGGCGTGAGCAGCGCCGACGGACCCGGCGCCGAGGGCGGCTACCGCCGGGGGCTCAGCTTCGCCGGGGTCTTCGCCGTCACCTTCTGCGGCCTCGTCGCCGTCGGCGCGGTGTTGCCGGTCCTGCCCCGCTACATCCACGGCCCGCTCGGCTCAGGGGACCTCGCGGTCGGCGTCGTCATCGGTGCCTATGCGGTGACGGGGCTGCTGATGCGCCCGATCGCGGGGCGGCTCGCCGACACCCGCGGCCGCAAGCCCGCCGTCCTGATCGGGACCCTGCTGGCTGCCCTCAGCGGCCTGCTCTACCTGCCGAGCCTCGGCATCGCCGGCCTCATCCTCGCCCGCCTCGTCCTCGGCGCCGGCGAGGGGGCCGTCTACACCGCCGGCTCCGCCTGGATCGTCGACCTCGCGCCCCCGGCCCGACGCGGGCGCGTGCTCGGCCTCTACGGCCTCGCGGTCTGGGGAGGGCTCAGCATCGGGCCCCTGTTCGGCGAGCTGCTGCTCGACGCGGGCGGCTACACCGCCGTCTGGCTCTTCGCCGCGGCGATGCCGACGATCGGCGCCCTGATCGCCCTCACCGTTCACGACCCCTTCGTCCCGCGCGAGCACGCCGAGCCGCACCCGCTGATCGCCCCGGAGGCAGTCGGCCCGGGCTTCGCGATCGCGCTGGCCGCGGTCGGCTACGCGGCTGTCGCCACCTTCATCGTCCTCCACCTGGAAGCGCGCGGGATCGGCCACGGCGCCACCGTCTTCGCCGCCTTCGCGGCGATGATCGTGATCGCCCGCCTGGTCCTCGGCGACCTACCGGACCGGGTCGGCGCGGCGCCGGTGGCGATCGCCGCGACGCTCGGCGAGGCCTTCGGCCTGGTCCTGATCGCCCTCGCCCACAGCCTCCCGGTCGCGCTCGCCGGAGGCATGGTGATGGGCGCCGCCTTCTCCCTGCTCAACCCCTCGCTGATGCTGATCGCCCTCGGCCGCGTCTCCGAAAGCGCCCGCGGCGCCGCGATGGGGACCTACACCGCCTTCTTCGACGCAGGGGTCGGGCTGGGAGCGCCGCTGACGGGGCTGGTCGTCGCCCTGAGCGACTACGAGACCGCCTTCTTCTTCGCCGCCGCCGTCTCGGTCGGCTCGGCGGCGTTGGTCCTCGTCTCCCGGGACAGGTCGCAACGGCCCACGTAGCTCACCTGCCACACGCATCGGAGTTAGAGCACACCCCGCTGTGTCGAAACTCGGAAGCGCGCCTCAGCAGCCGCGGATGCCGAAGACCTGGGTCCAGACGTGGGCGCCCCTGACGCCGTCGATCTCGCCCACCTGCATGCCGATGCCGATGTCGTCGTAGGAGCCGCGGAGGATGTTTTCGCGGTGCCCCTGGGAGTTCATCCACAGCCTGAAGATGTAGCGGGGGGTCGCGGTGGGACCGCTCGCGTAGGCGATGTTCTCCCCCACGCATTCGCCGTAGCCCGCCTGGACGGCCCAGTAGGTGGCCTCGCGCCCGCAGGCTTCGTGGCTGAATTCGTCGCAGCGGATGACGTCGACCGACTTGCGGGCGGCGGCCCAGGCAAGGGAAGAAGGCGCGGCGAGGCGGCTCAAGCCGCGGTTGACCCGGGCGCGGTTGACGAGGCAGAGCATCGTCCGCTCCTGCGCCGTGGCCGATGCCCTTGCGTTGTTCTGACCGGCGCACCCGGCGGCCGATGCCACCGGGGTCGCCGCCGCGGAAGTCGCCAGTGCGGCAAGCCCGCTCGTCAAGAGGATTGCGATCCTGACCCGTCGTCTCATCGGCCCCGTATTACCCGAGGCGTACCCTTTCATCACGCACGAAAGGAGAAAGATGGCGACGAAAGTTCAGAAGAGCGAGCAGGAGTGGCGCGAGCAGCTGACGCCGGAGCAGTTCGAGGTCACCCGCAAGGCCGGCACCGAGCGCGCCTTCACCGGGCCCTACGTGGACGAGAAGGCGGAGGGGATGTACCGCTGCGTCTGCTGCGGCACCGAGCTGTTCTCCTCCGATACCAAGTTCGACTCCGGCAGCGGCTGGCCCAGCTTTACCGAGCCGGCGAACCTCGAGCACGTCGAGCTGCGGCCGGACAACAGCCTCTTCATGCGGCGGACCGAGGTCGTCTGCAGGCACTGCGACGCCCACCTCGGGCACGTCTTCGACGACGGCCCCGCCGAGAAGGGCGGCAAGCGCTACTGCATCAACGGCTGCGCGCTGAGCCTCGAGGAGAAGTAAGCGGTGGCCGGCGGGGCGCCTAGAGCGTTCCGCCACCCGCCCCCAGGTAGCTGAAGCGGACCGCCAGCGCGACCGCCTCGGTGCGGGTGTCGACCTCGAGCTTGGCGATCGCGTTGCGGACGTGGGTGTGGACGGTCGCCGGGCTCAGCTGCAGCCGGTCGGCGATTTCTTTCACCCGCAGCCCCTCGGCCAGCAGCTCGAGGATCTGGCGCTCGCGCGGCGAGAGCTCGAGCAGCTTCTCGACCTCGGCGGGCTTGCCGCCGTGGAAGTCGCCGCCGAGGAACGTCCCTCCCCCGGTCACCGCTTTCACCGCTTTGGCGATGTCCTCGGCCGGGGCCGACTTCAGCACGTAGCCGGAGGCGCCGGCGCGGAGCGCGAGGGCGAGCAGGTCCGGCTGGGCGTGGGCGGTGAAGATGATCACCTTGGTCCGCGGCCGCGCTTTGAGAACCTCCTTGGTCGCCTCGATGCCGTCGCGTTTGGGCATCTCGACGTCGATGATGAGCACGTCGGGTTCCAGCTCTTTGACCGTGTTGACGACGTCGCGGCCGTTGCTCGCCTCGCCGACGATCTCGACGATGTTCGAGTTGGCCATGCGCGACTTGATCGCCTCGCGGACGATCTCGTGGTCGTCGCAGAGCACCACCCGTTTGGCCTCGCGGACGCTCATCCCGGCGCGATTCTTTCAGGCGCCCCGTACGGAAGCAAAGTTTTGGGTAGCGTGAAACTCCCGTCGCTCTCCTGGCGGTTCTCGATCAGGGCGATGATCGTCCGCCCGACGGCGCAGGCGGTGCCGTTGAGGGTGTGCAGCGCCAGCGGCGCCTCGCCCTCCGCCGGGCGGTAGCGGGCGCCGAGCCGGCGGGCCTGGTAGTCGGTCGTGTTCGAGCAGGAGGTGAGCTCGCGGAAGCGGCCCTGGCTCGGGATCCAGGCCTCGCAGTCGTACTTCTTCGCGGCCGGGGCGCCGAGGTCGCCGACGGCGACGTTGACCACCCGGTAGGGGATCTCCAGCTCGCCGAGGATGCGCTCCTCGATCGAGAGCAGGCGCTCGTGCTCGTCGCGTGAGGCGCCGGGCTCGACGAACGAGAACATCTCGACCTTGTCGAACTGGTGGACGCGGAAGATCCCGCGGGTGTCGCGGCCGGCGGCGCCCGCCTCGCGGCGGAAGCAGGTCGAGAAGGCGCAGTAGCGGAGGGGCAGCGAGGCGGCGTCGAGGATCTCCCCGGCGTGGAGGCCGGCGAGGCCGACCTCGGAGGTGCCGGTGAGGAACAGCTCGTCCTTGGGGACCTCGTAGATCTGGTCGCGGTCGCCGGGCAGGAAGCCGGTCCACTCCAGCGCCTCTTCGCGGACCAGGACCGGCGGCACGACCGGCTCGTGCCCCTGCTCGCGGACCAACTCGATCGCGAAGCGGACGAGGGCCAGCTCGAGCAGGACCAGGTCGCCTTTGAGGTAGGCGAAGCGGGAGCCGGAGAGGCGGGCGCCGGCCTCCATCTCGATCAGGCCGAGCTCGGTCCCGATCTCCAGGTGGTCGCGCGGCTCGAAGTCGAACTCCGGCCGCTCGCCGACCTCGCGCAGGACCACCGCGTCCTCCTCGGTCATCCCTTCCGGCGCGTCGGGGTCCGGGAGGTTGGGCAGCTTCAGCGCCAGCTCGTCGAGCTCGGCCTCGACCCGCTCCAGCTCCTCCTTGCCGGACTCGATCCGCTCCTTCAATCCCTGCACGATCGCCATCAGCTCCTCGGCCTCGGCGTCTTCCCCCGCCTGTTTCTTCTCGCCGATCTGCTTGGAGAGCGTCTTGCGCTCGGCCTGCGCGTTCTCTACCTCGGGCAGCAGCTGCCGGCGGCGGGCGTCGAGGCCGAGCAGCTCGTCGACCTGCTCGGCGGCGCCGCGACGGGCCAGCGCGGCTTTGATCCGCTCAGGGTCAGAGCGGATCGCCTTGAGGTCAAGCATGGGAGGCCGTGGCTACGGGGTCGCGCCGGGTCGCGGCGGCTCTTTAGCTTCCGAGCCGGCGTACTTGGCGACGAATTGGGCGACCGCTTCGGCCTCCTCGCCGACGACGATGTTCTGGGGCATGATCGCCCCGGAGAAGCCGCCGTTCTGGATCGCGAAGAGAGCGTCGTCGTAGGTCTCGACCCGCTGGTCGAGGTTCGGCCCCTGGGTCCGCTCGCCGCGGTTGCCGCTCCCCTGGGCCCCGGCGGCGGTCAGCGTGTGGCAGCCGGAGCAGCTGTTCGCGAACAGGACGGCGCCGTTGTAATCGGGGTCGTCCTTGGAGACGGAGATCCCCTCCTCGCCGAAGCCGCAGGCCGAGAGGCCGAGGGCGGCGAGGACGATTCCGATGAGCAGCACGGGACGCATGCGGCGCGCATCATATTGTCTAGAGGCGATCCCGCTCTTCTGACGATGCCCGCGCCCGATCCAGCCCGCTTCCGCGCCGCCATGGCAGGGCTCCCGACCGGGGTCACGATCGTCACCGCAAGCGGCCCCGAGGGACCGGCCGGGGCGACCGCCAACGCCGTCTGCTCCCTCTCGATCGAGCCGATGATGATGCTCGCCTGCCTCGACCGCGGCTCCCGCACCCTGCTCGCCGTCCAGGCCGCCGACCGCTTCGGCATCAGCGTCCTCCACGCCGACCAGGAGCCGATCGCCCGCGCCTTCGCCACCAAGGCCCCGGTGGCGGAGAAGTGGGCCGGCGTCGCCTGGAGCGACCGCGACGGCGTCCCCGCCGTCGACGGCGCCCTGATCTGGATCGCCTGCGACCTCCGCGACGTGATCTCGGCGGGAGACCACGTGATCGTCACCGGCGAAGTGCGAGCGCTGGAGGCGACGGAGGGCGACCCGCTCGTCTTCCACGGCGGCGAGTACCGCCCGCTGGGCTGAGGCGCCGGATCAGTCGCAGCCGGTGGCGATCGCGAGGGCCCGGCAGACCTCGTGCATGCGGGGGCCGGAGAGGGTCGTGATCGGCTTGCTCACGAAGGCGCGGGAGACCTGGAGGACGTTGTCGAAGCTCGCGACGCATTCCTCGGGCATCCCGTCTGCCTGATCGATGCGAACCTCGGTCGGGATGCCACGGATCGTCCGGGTGATCGGCGCGACGAGCACCCTGTTCAAGACCGGTATCGCCTCGGACCGGGTCAATATCAAGGCAGGCCGTCTCCCCTCGTCCGGAAACTCACACCAGCACACGTCCCCCCGCGTCACCACGGCTCTTCTCGGATCATCTCGCGGGTGCTCGCTTCCGCCCACGCCATCTCCTCCTCGGTCGGCGGGATGCGTTCGTAGCCCTCGATGATTTCCCGGTCGATCCTGGCCTTGGCCTCGTCGTGGAGATAGACCTCGATCGCGTCGCGGATCAGTGCCGAGCGCGAGCGCCCCTCCCGCGCCGCCCGCTCGTCGAGCCGCCGCAGCAGGTCGACGGTCAGCTGGACCAGCGTTTGGGTGCGCGCCATCGGCCATATGGTATCCAATGGTCGAACTGCGGACATGCCTATCTAAGGCGCCAGGCGCCCAGACTCTCCCCCTGTTCCGTCGCGAACCTGCGATCGACCCCCTCAGAGGAGGCAAATCGCAGGTTCGTTCTCAGAGGCCGCTGGTGAAGGCCGCGCGCAGGCCGAGGAAGAAGATGACGCCGCAGCTGACGGCCATGATCCCCATCTCGCGGCGGACGATGGCGAGGGCCAGGGACTGCTGCTCGGCCTCGGAGAGGGTCTCGGGGTCGAGGTCGCCGACCTCGCGGGTGGCGGCGTCGGCGCGGGCGCCTTCGGCGATGAAGGAGACGACGAGGGGGAGGATCCCGTAGAGGTAGTGGAGGCCGTCTTCCTGCTCGTGGCCGGTGACGACGAGGAGGCCGCCGAGGAGGGCCTGGGCGAAGACCGCGGCCTGGGCGGCGCGGAGCAGGTACCAGAAGGGGACCGAGGGGCGATCGCGGTACCAGGCGATGCCGCCGACGAGGCCGGCGGCGGCGCTGAGGCCGACCATCGTCAGGCCGACGGCGATGTGCAGCCCGACCATCTCTAAATCCTCCTACAGGGGTCGGGATTCCGCTTGTTGATGCGGAAAGACACTATGTAGCAAGTTGTCACAATGTCGGTGTATAACAGCGGCTCCGGCCGCCCGAGAACCACCCCACCTCTCCGTGCTCAAGACCTACCTCCCGATCCTCGTCTTCGCCTTCCTCGGCCTCACGGTCGGCGGCATCTTCGCGATGCTCAACCACCTGCTCGGCCCGAAGAAGGGCCGCAAGGAGACCGCGGCGAGCCGCCGCCAGGGCGACCCCTACGAGTCCGGGATCCCGGTCGAGGCGACCAAGGGGCTGCGCTTCGGGGTCACCTTCTACCTCGTCGCGATGCTCTTCATCCTCTTCGACATCGAGGTCGTCTTCCTCTATCCCGTCGGGGCGATCCTCAAGGACGCCGACAGCGTCTTCGTCCTCGGCGAGCTGATCACCTTCGTCGTCCTCCTGCTCGTCGCCTTCGTCTACGTCTGGCGGAAGGGGGCCCTGGATTGGAGGTAGAGCGCCGCAGCCTGCGCGAGAAGCAAGTCGCCGCCCGCGACATGCTCCGCGGCGACCTCGAGGGCGAGGACCTCGAGCGCTACGTCGAAGAGCGCGTCGTCACCACGACCTTCGAGAAGGTCCAGAACTGGGCGCGGGCGAACTCGATCTTCCCGCTCACCTTCGGCCTCGCCTGCTGCGCGATCGAGGCGCCGATCTCGATCGTCACCGCCCGCTACGACCTCGCCCGCTTCGGCGCCGAGGCGCTGCGGGCCTCGCCGTGCCAGGCCGACCTGATCATCCTCTCGGGCCGGGTCTCGATCAAAATGGCGCCGGTCGTCCGCCGCCTCTACGACCAGATGCTGGAGCCGAAGTGGGTGATGGCGATGGGCGCCTGCTCCTCCTCGGCCGGGATGTTCGCCAACTACGCCGTCGTCCAGGGCGCCGACAAGTTCATGCCGGTCGACATCTACGTGCCCGGCTGCCCGCCGCGGCCGGAGGCGGTCCTCTACGGCTTCACCAAACTGCAGCGCAAGATCATGGGCAACGCCGACCAGAGCTGGCGGCGGCGCTACGACGCCTACGGCACCGAGGAGTGGGCGCGCGGCGGGCCGCGGAGCGAACCGAGCCCGGAGGCCGCCAGGGCCTACGAGGAAGCGAAGCGCTCGGTCGAAGACCTGCGCCGCGAGACCGGGGAGCCCTCCCTTGCCTGACGCCCCCGGACTCGAGCTGATCCGGGGGGAAATCGAGCGTGACCGTCCCGGTGCCGTGCTCGCCACCTCCTTCGACCGCGCCCAGGCGGCGCTGATCGTCGACCCCGAGCGGGTGCTCGACGTGCTGCGCTGGCTGAAGGAGTCGCCCGGCCAGCGCTACACCTTCCTCTCCAGCCTCCACGCCGCCGACTACCTGCCGAACGAGCCGCGCTTCGGCGTCCACTACGAGCTGATCAACCGCGACCGGGTCGAGCGGCTCCGGGTCAAAGCGATGCTCGCGGACCCCGGCGAGGACCTGCCGGAGATCGACTCCTGCGTCGAGCTCTTCCCGACCGCCCACAACCAGGAGCGCGAAGTCTTCGACTTCTTCGGGATCGTCTTCAGCGGCCACCCCGACCTGACCCGGATCCTGATGCCCGACGACTACGTCGGCTGGCCGCAGCGCCGCGACTTCCCGGTCGGCGGCGCGCCCGTCACCTTCACCCACTCGGAGCAGCGCTATGGCTGATCGTCAACTCGAAGTCGGGATCAGCAGCGACCTGCTGGACGAGGACCTGGTCGACGACCGCGACCGCGAGATCATGACCGTCAACGTCGGGCCGCACCACCCGGCGACCCACGGCGTGCTGCGCCTCGTCGTCGACCTCGAAGGCGAGATGGTCCGCGAGCTGCGGCCGGTGATCGGCTACGTCCACACCGGGATCGAAAAGTCCTGCGAGAACAACGCGTACTGGAAGGTCATCCCCTTCGTCGAGCGGATGGACTACGTCTCCTACTTCTTCCAGATGGAGGCCTTCTGCGGCGCCGTCGAGCGCCTGGTCGACCTCGAGATCCCGCCCCGCGCCAAGTACCTGCGGACGATCTTCCTCGAGCTCAACCGGATCCACTCCCACCTCGTCTGGCTGGGGACGACCGCGCTGGACCTCGGCGCGATCTCGATGCTCTGGTACTGCTTCCGCGAGCGCGACAAGATCCTCGACCTCTTCGAAATGGCTACGGGTCAGCGGATGCACACGCGCTACTTCCAGGTCGGCGGCGTGATCGAGGACATCCCCCTCGGCTGGGAGCAGAAGTGCCGCGCCTTCGCCGAGGAAATGCCGATCCGGGTCGGCCAGTACGAAGACCTGCTCGACCGCAACGAGGTCTTCCTCTCGCGGACCAAAAACGTCGGCGTCGTCCCCCGCGAGCGGCTGCTGGAGCTGGGCGTGACCGGGCCGCTGCTGCGCGCCGCGGGCGAGCCCTGGGACCTGCGCAAGGCGACCCCCTACCTCGCCTATCCCGAGGTCGACTTCAAGATCCCGGTCGGCACGATCGGCGACAACTACGACCGCTACCGGGTGCGGGTCGCGGAGATGGTCGAGTCCAGCCGGATCGTCGCCCAGTGCCTCGACGCGCTGCCCGACGGGCCCCATATCGCCGACGACCGCAAGTACGTGCTGCCGCCGCGCTCGGAGCTCTCGACCTCGATGGAGTCCTTGATCCACCACTTCAAGCTCGTCACCGAGGGCTTCCGGGTCGAGCCCGGCGAGGTCTACTACGCGATCGAGAACCCGCGCGGGGAGCTCGGCTGCTTCGTCCTCGCCGACGGCTCGGCGAAGCCGGCGCGGGTCCACTACCGCGACCCCTCCTTCGTCAACCTGCAGGCCTTCCGCGACATGGCGGTCGGCACCTACGTCGCCGACATGATCGCCAGCCTCGGCATGCTCGACCCGATCCTGGGAGGCGTCGACCGATGAGCCCCGAGAACGGCTTCGAGGCGCCGCACTCGCACCACCTGCCGGTCGACCCCTCGATCAGCCGCGGCCGCGTCCCCGACCGTCGCGCCGAGGAGGCGATCCCGGAGCTGCACGAGGTCGACTGCCCGGCGGAGCTGCGGGAGCGAATCGAGGCGCTGATGGGCCGCTACCCCGACCGCCGCTCGGCCTCGATCCCGGCCCTGTGGGCGGTGCAGGAGCGCTACGGCTGGTGTACTCCGGAGGGGATCCGCCAGGCCGCCGCGGTGATGAAGGTGACGCCCGCCTACCTCGAATCGGTCGCCAGCTTCTACGACCTCCTCCACACCGAGCCGGTCGGCACCCACCGGATCGAGGTCTGCACCAACATCAGCTGCTGGATGCGCGGCGGCGACCGTCTGCTCGATGCCTTCAAGGCGGCCGCCGACGGCGACGACGACGACTTCTACGTGACCGGCTTCGAGTGCCTCGGCGCCTGCGACATCGCCCCGATGGCCTCGATCGACCAGCGCTACTACGGCCCGCTCGAAGCGGCCGAGGCGGGCACCGCGATCGAGCAGCTGCGGGCCGGCGACGAGGTGCTGCCGGAGAAGGCGCTGACGAAGCGGCCGCTGGCGGGCGACACCGAGCGCGCCGGCGGCAGCTCGACGGAAGGAGGCGGCAATGCCTGACCCTCGCGAGACCCGCGTCCTCCTCGAGCACGCCGAGGACCCGGCGCTGCGCACGCTCGACGGCTACAAGCGGCTGGCCGGCGGCTACGAGACGCTCGAGCGCGCCTACAAGGATCTGGAGCAGGACGAGGTGCTCAAAGAGCTCGAAGACTCGGGCCTGCGCGGCCGCGGCGGGGCCGGCTTCTCGATGGGCAAAAAGGCCTCGTTCCTGCCCCGCGGCGACATGGCCAAGTACCTCTGCTGCAACGCCGACGAGTCCGAGCCGGGCGCCTTCAAGGACCGGGAGCTGATGCAGCGCAACCCGCACCAGCTGATCGAGGGGATCGCGATCGCGGCGCTCGCCGCCGACGCCGGCCACGCCTTCATCTTCATCCGCGGCGAGTACGCCCAGCAGGCCGACATCCTCGACGCGGCGGTCGCCGAAGCGTATGAGGCCGGCTACCTGGGGACGAACGTGCTCGGCTGCCACCGCGACCTCGAGCTGGTCGTCCACCGCGGCGCCGGCGCCTACATCTGCGGCGAGGAGACGGCGCTGCTCGACGCGCTCGAGGGCAAGCGCGGCAACCCGCGCCTGAAGCCGCCGTTCCCGGCGGTCCAGGGCCTCTACGGCGGGCCGACGCTGATCAACAACGTCGAGACGCTCTCCAACGTCCCCCACATCGTCCGCAGGGGCGCCGAGTGGTTCAAGGGCTTCGGCACCGAGCAGTCGCCCGGGACCAAGGTCGTCTCGATCTCCGGCGGCGTCCGCCGCCCCGGCAACTACGAGGTCGAGCTGGGGATCCCGACCCGGGAGCTGATCTACGAGCTCGCCGGCGGCCCCGAGGACGGGCACGAGATCAAGGCCTTCTTCCCCGGCGGCTCCTCGTCCCCGGTGCTGACCGCGGAGGAGGGGCTCGACCTCCCCTACAGCTTCGAGGCGATGGCCGAGGCCGGCTCGATGCTCGGCTCCGGCTCGATCATCGTCTGCGACGACCGCGTCTCGATCCCGCACCTGGCGCTGCGGACGGCGCGCTTCTACCACCACGAGTCCTGCGGCAAGTGCGTCCCCTGCCGCGAGGGCACCAACTGGACCGTGAAGATGCTGGAGAGGATGGTCCGCGGCGAGGCGACGCCGATGGACCTCGACATCGTCAGCTCGGTCCAGCAGAACATCATCGGTCACTGCCTCTGCGTGCTCGGCGACTCGATGGCGATGCCGGTCGGGGCGATGGTCCGCAAGTTCCGAGAGGAGTTCGAAGAAGTGATGGCCAACCCCGAGCTGGTGCTGGACCCGCACGCCGTCGTCCGCGGTGCGCCCGAGACCCTGGGGGCGCAGACGTGAGCCCGAAAGGCCGCGAGGTGACGATCACGGTCGACGGGCGCGAGGTGCCCGCGGTCGAGGGCGAGATGCTCCACGACGCCGCTCGCAAGGGCGACGTCGAGATCCCCTACTTCTGTTACGAACCGAAACTCGGCGACCCGGTCGGCGCCTGCCGGATGTGCCTGGTCGAGATCGAGGGGATTCCGAAACTGCAGACCTCCTGCTCGACCCCGGTCCGCGAGGGGATGGTCGTCCACACCCGCACCGAACAGGTCAAGGAGGCGCAGAACGCCGTCGTCGAGTTCCTCCTCGTCAACCACCCGCTCGACTGCCCCGTCTGCGACAAAGGCGGCGAATGCCCTCTGCAGGACATCTCCTACGGCTGGGGTCCTGGCAAGAGCCGCGTGATCGACGAAAAGCGCCACTTCGAGAAGCCGATCGAACTCTCGCCGCTGGTCGCGATCGACCGCGAGCGCTGCATCCTCTGCTACCGCTGCGTGCGCTTCAGCCAGGAGGTCTCCGAAGACGCCCAGCTGCAGCTGGTCGACCGCGGCGACCGCACCTACGTCGGCACCTTCGACGAGCGGCCCTACGTCGCCCCCTTCCACGGCAACATCACCGACATCTGCCCGGTCGGGGCGCTGACCAACTACACCTACCGCTTCCGCGCCCGGCCCTGGGACATCGAGCACGCGGGCTCGGTCTGCACGCTCTGCCCGAGCCAGTGCAACGTCAGCTTCACCGTCCGCGACGAGAAGGTGAAACGGGTGGTCTCCCGCGACAACCACGAGGTCGACGACGGCTGGCTCTGCGACCGCGGCCGCTACGGGTTCGAGATGTTCGACGTCGAGGAGCGGATCGACGGGCCGCGCCTGAAGGGCGGCGGCGAGGCGAGCTGGGAGCAGGCGGTCGCGGCGGTAGCCGCGGGGCTCCGCGCCGCAGCCGATATCGAGCACACCCCGGTGGGCTCAAACTCGGCTGCGCCGAGCCGGGTCGCGGCGATCGTCGGCGACGCCTCCAACGAGGAGGGCTTCCTGGTCCAGCGGATCGTCCGCGACGCGCTCGGCTCGCCGCACCTCGACTCGCGTCCCTCGCGCGGACCGAAGGCTGAGGTGCTGCGGCGGCTGGCGGAGCCGGCGATCTCCGCCAAGGTGAGCGACATCGACGAGGCCGATGCGATCCTCGTCCTCGGCACCGACCCGCTGC